>CAZIPQ010000040.1:5674-17469 GCA_964541165.1 uncultured Muribaculum sp. | reverse complement strand
ACACCGTGTCCCATATCCTTGATCTCGTCAACCGAGGGAACTGCGAACACGTGGGTCTCGTCGCTGGCAAAATATGGATCGGCCTTTACTGCGGCCGCTATCTCCTCGATAGTATGACCCTCTTCAACCTCCACATACACCATGCGGCGGTGGATGCCTGTACCGAGAGGAATTGTCATCGAAAGCGCATTCTTAACGCCGGGCTTGGACTTTACAGCTACGGTATGTCCCATGCTCATGCCGGGGCCGAAATTAGTGTAGGTAATACCCTTGGGAGCGGCAGCCTGCATCAGTGCGCGCACGATCGAGTCACTGCCCGGATCCCAGCCGGCTGATATGATGGCAACTGAACCGTGGGCCTTGGCGATACCGTCAAGTTCACGACGCAGATCGGCGATACCGGTATGGATATCATAGCTGTCGACAGTATTGATACCCTCTGCGAGAAGTATGCGGGCATGCTTCTCAACCTCGCGTGTCGGAGTACACAATATGGCCACATCAACATCCTCAAGTTCCATCACGTCGGCCACAACCTTATAAGCGGCAAGCTCGGCGGGTACATTGGCGGGATTACGGCGTACGATACCGGCAACTTCAAAGTCAGGAGCCTCTAACAGTGCATCGAGCACAAACTTTCCAATATTGCCATATCCTACTATGGCTGCTCTGATTTTTCTCATTGTAAATTAAATTAGTGTTTCATATAACGAAGTGACCCGATAGGCATGTCGCAGCCTATCGTGTCACTTTTACATTCGCATTGACGACATCCTTACGGTGTCGCTGTCACATATTTATCATTCAGGCTGACGGCCACTTACGATAGCCTCGGTATCGCGGGCAATCATAAGCTCCTCATCAGTAGGTATCACAACAACCTTAACCTTGGAATCGGCAGCTGAAATCACCTTCTCCTCACCGCGAGATGAGCCGTTGATCTCATTGTCGATCTTTACGCCAAGATAAGTCAGGTGGTCACATACATTCTTGCGGAGGCTCTTCTGGTTCTCACCTACACCACCGGTAAAGACGATGATATCGACACCATTGAGCACTGCGGCGTAAGCACCGATGTACTTGATGATACGGTATTCGTACATGTCAAGACCGAGTTTGGCACGCTCGTTACCGGCCTCGATGGCAGCCTCGATATCGCGCATATCAGATGATACGCCCGACACGCCGAGCATACCGCTCTTCTTATTGATAAGGTTGCTGAGCTGCTTTGAGTCAAGGTGTTCCTTATCCATGATGAAAGTAAGCGCGCCGGGATCAACATCACCCACGCGGGTACCCATCATAAGGCCCTCTACAGGAGTAAGACCCATGCTGGTGTCTACGCTCTTGCCATGAAGTACAGCAGTGATTGAACCACCGTTGCCGATGTGGCAGGTGATGATCTTCTGATCCTCATATTTCACACCGAGGAAGTCACACACACGACGTGAAACGTAGCGGTGGCTGGTTCCGTGGAAACCGTAACGGCGGATACCATACTTCTCATACATTTCATAAGGCAGCGCATACATGTAAGCTTCCTTAGGCATGGTCTGATGGAAAGCTGTGTCAAACACACCTACCTGAGGTACACCGGGCATAAGCTCGGTGATGGCGTCGATGCCGGTCATGTTGGCGGGATTGTGAAGCGGAGCCACATCATAGCACTCCTTGATCTTCTCGATAACCTCGTCATCGATCATCACACTCTTGTTGAACTTCTCGCCGCCGTGTACCACGCGGTGACCAACGGCGTCAATCTCCTTGAGGCTCTTGATACAGCCGTAGGTAGGATCGGTAAGGATATTGAGGATGTCGTTGACAGCCTTCTTGTGATCAGGGATAGGCTCAACGATGCTCTTCTTCTCGCCGTCAGGCAACTTGAATTTCAGGAATGAGTCGGGCAAACCGATCTTCTCAACACCACCTTCGGCAAGAGTCTCCTGATTGTCGACATTGATAAGTTTATATTTTACGGAACTACTGCCGCAGTTAAGCACAAGAATATTCATAGTCTGATAATTTTTAAGCTGTGTTTTATTTGCGTGACTTAGCACCTATGGCCTGGTTGCAGGTAATGATGATAGTCTTGTAGATATCCTCGGGGAAGCAACCGCGTGACAGGTCGTTGACAGGTGCGGCGAGACCCTGAAGTACAGGACCTACTGCCTCAACACCGGCAAGGCGCTGAACCAGCTTGTAACCGATATTACCGGCCTCGAGCGACGGGAATACGAGTACATCGGCAGTTCCTGCGATGGGGCTTCCGGGAGCCTTGCTCTTTGCCACGCCGGGAACCATTGCGGCATCAGCCTGCAGCTCACCGTCAACAAGCAGATTGGGATCAGCTTCCTTGACGAGCTTCACAGCCTCAATGACCTTCTCTACGCGCTCATGCTTGGCACTGCCCTTGGTGGAGAAGCTGAGCATAGCGACGCGGGGCTCGATGTTGGCGATATCGCGGGCGGTATCGGCAGTTGACAGAGCGATCTGGGCAAGTTCCTTTGCAGTAGGATCAGGCAGAACGGCGCAGTCGGCAAATACCATAAGACCATCCTGACCGAAAGGTGAGTTTTCAGGAAGAACCATGATGAAAGCACCTGAAACAACCTCGATACCGGGCTTAGTCTTGATAACCTGGAATGCGGCACGGAGCACATTGCCGGTAGTGTTCTGGGCACCTGCAACCTGACCGTCAGCATCACCGTTCTTGATCATGAGGCAGCCGAGATAAAGAGGATTTTTAGTAGTCTTGATGGCTTCCTCCATAGTGATACCCTTCTTCTTGCGCAGTTCATAGAATGTAGGAGCATAGCGTTCGATCACTTCGGGATCCTCGGGATTTACGATCTTGGCCTTTGCCACGTTGGTAAGGCTGAGATCCTTTGCTGTATTCAGGATTTCCTCAGGATTTCCGATAAGTATAATGTCGGCGAGGCCTTCGGTGATTATACGGTCAGCAGCGGTGAGTGTACGAGGTTCGGTGCTTTCCGGCAACACGATACGCTGGCGTTGCTCTTTGGCCTTTGCGGTCATTTTTTCAAATAGTCCCATATTGCGATTTAAGTTTAAGATAATTGATACTGCAAATTTACTCTTTTTACGTATAAATAGGTCTACAATTATAAAAAAATTGTGAAATTTCTAAGATCAGGGAATGTACTCGATTTTGCATACGAGCTTGCGGCTCTTGACGACATCGCCCTCTCCGCGAACCGACGGCTGATGATAGTCGCTCGGGAAAAACAGATAGAAGGCTTCGGGACCGGCTTTATGATATGTGACGTCCGAGGAGTTGTAATGAGCCACATCTTTCTTAGGATTATATTCATTTTTCACCGTTACGTCATGTGCGTATCCCATAAGCTCGTTTCCGCTCAGAGTGTACTGAAGGTCGATGAAATTGTGATGCTGCTCGATATTGACATTCTCGGCCGTACGGGGTTCATATTCACTCATTTTAACCCATACCCTGCCCGGTATCAGGTCAACACGACCAATCGACAGTGTGTCAAGGTCGACGGATGCAAGATAGCGGAACATCGTGTCCCATACCTCCTTATTTTTACGATATTGATCGGCAAACTCCGTTGCGTTGACCGACGGATGTACTTTTACATTCCATCCGTTGTTCCATGATGTGCCTTCCATCCACGCGCGGTCAGCGTCCTTGTCCTGTGCCGACATACCCAAGCCTATCAACAGCATTGCGCCGGCCAATACTCTACGAAACATAAATAATAACTTAATTATAGATTTATTTTAACGCAAAAATAGCTACAATTATCCACTTGACCAAGCTCGCACAAATTAAAAGCGACAGCATTTTATTGGTTGGTACATACTTTTTTTGTAAATTTGCGCGGTTTATTAGGCTCAGTGATTTTCAACTGTGCCACAACGATAAAGTAATGAATATTTCTTATAATTGGCTAAAAGAGTATATTGATTTCTCGCTGTCACCTGCACAGCTTGCCGAAGTGCTTACTTCAGTAGGACTTGAGGTAGGCGCGGTCGAAGAGGTCGAGTCAATACGCGGTGGACTTAAAGGTGTGGTGATCGGCAAGGTTCTTACATGCGTGGAACATCCCAATAGTGATCACCTCCACATCACTACAGTGGATCTGGGTCAGGAGCAGCCTGTACAGATCGTGTGCGGCGCCCCGAACGTGGCTGCCGGCCAGACTGTGGTCGTGGCAACAGTAGGCACAACCCTTTATGACGGTGATCAGGAATTTGTCATCAAACGCTCAAAAATCCGCGGTGTTGAATCACTCGGCATGATATGCGCAGAAGATGAGATAGGCACAGGCACTTCCCACGACGGCATCATCGTGCTTGACGAAGAGGTAGCTCCCGGAACACCCGCAGCCGATTATTATAAGCTCAAGAGCGACTACATGATCGAGGTTGACCTTACACCCAACCGCGTGGACGCGGCATCACACTACGGTGTTGCCCGTGACCTGAGCGCATGGATGTCATGTCACGCAGAGCCGTCACCGGCAGTGAAGCCGTCGGTTGAGGATTTTGCAGTCGATACTCCTGACGGAGCCGTAAAGGTGACCGTTGAGGACACCGAGGCTTGTCCGAGATATTCGGGTGTCACCATACGCAACATTAAAGTGGCTGAAAGCCCACAGTGGCTTAAGGACTACCTTACCACAATCGGCCAGCGCCCTATAAACAATGTAGTCGACATCACCAACTTCATTCTTCTCGGACTTGGTCAGCCGCTTCACTGCTTTGATCTTGACAAGATCGCCGGTGAGCATATCGTAGTACGCCATTGTCCCGAAGGCACTCCGTTTACAACACTCGACGGTGTTGAACGTAAGCTGGATTCCCGCGACCTTATGATATGTGATGCTGAGAAGCCCATGTGTATCGCCGGTGTATTCGGCGGAGAGGACTCGGGTGTTACCGAAAATACAACTTCAATATTTATCGAGAGTGCATATTTCAATCCTACCTCGGTACGTAAGACAGCACGCCGTCATGGCCTTAGCACCGATGCATCGTTCCGTTACGAACGCGGCACCGATCCCAACGCCACATATTACTGCATGCAGCTTGCTGCACTGATGGTCAAGTCACTTTGTGGCGGTGAGATATGCGGTCAGCCGGTTGACATATATCCGGTGCCCATCACTCCGTATCCTGTCACCCTGTCATATAAGTATCTCAACGATCTCGTAGGAATTGATATTCCTGCTGACACTGTCGATTCTATCGTCAAGTCACTTGAGATGGAGATTACCGGCCGCCAGGACGGAGCGATAGATCTTCTCGTACCGACTTATCGCGTAGATGTGCGTCGTCCGTGTGACGTCGTTGAGGATGTGCTCCGCATCTATGGATATAATAATGTTGACTTCTCACGCAATCTGCGTTCAAGCCTTTCATTCAAGAGTCTTACCGACAGCGCCAATCAGCTTCGTGAGCTCATCAGCAATCAGCTGACTGCCGAGGGCTTCAATGAAATACTCAACAATTCATTGACTGCCGAAGCTTATTATGAAGGAACCACTGACGAGCATCATGCACCGGTCAAGCTGATGAATCCTCTCAGCAACGACCTCAACGTGATGCGCATGTCACTGCTGTTCGGCGGTCTGGAGACTATTGAACACAACGTCAACCGCCGTGACAGCGATCTTCTGCTGTATGAATTCGGCAAGATCTACTACCGGGATCTGTCAGTTGATGTAACCGAAGAGAAGCCGATCGCACCTTTCCGTGAAGAAGAGCGTCTTGGTATATGGATGACCGGCAATCTTCGTACAGGCAACTGGGCCCGCGGCGAGGAGAAAGTGACATTCTACGACCTCAAAGCCACCGTAGCCAATATACTCGCACGTCTTGGCATAAGCGAACGCGAGGTTGTGCTTGAAGTAACCACTACTCCATGGTGTGCAAGCTGCGTGGCAATAAATACCCGCTCGGGCAAGTGCCTCGGCACAATGGGCATTGTCAAGAAGTCGGTTCTCAAACGTGCCGATATAAAGCAGGAAGTACTGTTTGCCGAACTTGACTGGGTAGCCCTTGTGAAACTCTCGCTCAAGAAATCGATACTCTATTCTCCGCTGCCCAAGACCCATCCGGTAAAACGAGATCTTGCACTGCTGCTCGACGACACTGTAAGTTTCGCTCAGGTAGAGAAAGTAGTACGCGACAGCGAAAAGCGACTGCTGCGCGACGTGACTCTCTTTGACGTATATCAGGGCGAGGGACTTGCACCCGGCAAGAAGAGCTACGCCATCAGCATCACGCTGCAGGATGACGAAAAGACGCTTCAGGACAAGCAGATCGAAAACGTGATGAACAAGATCGTGACCAATCTGCAGAAACAACTCGGAGCATCACTACGATAACAATAAATCAAAGATATAATCCAAAGATATTACTATGGGAAGAGCTTTTGAATACCGCAAAGCCAGAAAATTGAAACGCTGGGGTAACATGTCACGTACATTTACCCGTATCGGTAAGGAAATCACTATCGCCGCCAAGGCCGGTGGTCCTGATCCCGACACCAACCCCCGTCTGCGTGTGCTCATGCAGAATGCCAAGGCTGCCAACATGCCTAAGGACACTGTTGAACGTGCCATAAAGAAAGCAACCGACAAGGATGCCGGCGACTACAAGGAAATTGTATATGAAGGATATGGCCCCTTCGGCATCGCTATCGTTGTCGAGGCTGCTACCGACAACAATACCCGTACGGTAGCCAACGTACGCTCTTACTTCAACAAGCACGGCGGCACACTCGGCACACAGGGTTCGCTCTCATTCATGTTCGAGCACAAGAGTGTATTCAAGATCAAGCCCAAAGAAGGTCTTTCAACTGAAGATCTCGAACTTGAGCTCATCGATTACGGTGTTGACGAGGTAGAGCAGGATGAGGACGAAATCGTACTCTACGGTGCTTTTGAGGAATTTGCCAACATACAGAAGCACCTCGAGGAGAACGGAATCGAGATCATCAGTGCTGAGTTTGAGCGTATCCCCAACGATCTCAAAGAAGTTACTCCGGAACAGCGCGCACAGCTCGAAAAACTTCTTGAGAAATTTGAGGAGGACGAGGACGTACAGAACGTATTCCACAATATGAAGGAGGACGACGGCGAATAAATCTCCGTTATACCCTATCCTTAACCTGCCTGAATTCACATAAGGACAGGTGACCTCTTAACCGGATAACTCCTGAAGCGATGCCATGCATGAGCCTAAAGAGTTATCCGGTCAGTTTTTCATAATACTCCTTTTAATGCCACTATGACACCAAATGATTTAAAAGAACTGCTCGACACCGAGGCTCGGCGCATCAATTCGCCGGAATTTATCGACCGCGATCCTGTTCAGTTTCCCCGGCGTTTCAGCAAGCTGCAGGATATCGAGATTACGGCACTCCTGTCATCAGTCATCGCATGGGGCAACCGCACCATGATATGCCGGAATTGCGAGAAGATGCTGTCGCTGATGGACAATCAGCCCTATGAGTATGTCATGGACAAGGGATATGAGGAACTGCCTCACATGAATATCCACCGCACGTTTTTCTCAGAAAATTTCCAGCATCTGCTGCGCGGCCTCAATGCTATCTACTCACGGCATGACAGTCTGATGGACTTTGCCGGAAAAGAAGGCGTGTGTACAAGTGAATTTCCTGCATGGAAGCTGGTGGAAGGGCTTAACCGTGAACTGGCGGCTGCCAACGGCGGAGCATGCGATTCGCGCTGTTTTCCGGGAAATCTGGACGCGACGGCCCTTAAAAGGGTCAACATGGCGTTACGCTGGCTTGTACGAGATGACGGAATAGTGGATATGGGTGTATGGCGACAGCTATTGTCCCCTTCTCAGCTCTATATTCCGCTGGATGTACATGTCGGAAACACGGCAAGAGATCTCGGACTGCTTACCCGCAAGGCCAACGACCGCAAGTCAGTGGAGCTGCTGACCTCAGAACTGCGACAGATGCGCCCGGATGATCCTGTTATCTACGACTACGCGCTCTTCGGACTCGGTATCGAGGCCAAGGCTTCGCCATTAACTTTAATTAACGCACAATAGGCTCTTCCGGCAGAAGTACTTAATAATTTTGTGTGTTATAATTAAAATACATAATTCTCAAAAATGAAACGCAAACTGCTATCTATGCTTATGCTGGCCGGTTCTCTCGCAGCTCTGGCAGCCGGCCCCGAAATAAAGATTGATCAGGCTGTACATGATTTCGGCTCGATAAAGGAAGCCGACGGCCCTGTCACACATGCCTTCATCATAACCAATACAGGTGATGCTCCTCTTGTGGTGATCTCGGCCAATGCCGCTTGTGGCTGTACTACTCCGATTATTCCGCGCGAACCGATCAAACCGGGTGAATCTGCTGAACTTAAGGTTAAGTATGACCCGAAAGGTCGCCCCGGCGAATTCAGCAAAAGTGTAAGAGTGAAGCTCAATACCAAGGATGGCCGTACTTCACTTAAAATAAAGGGAGTGGTAGTTCCCGCATCAAAGTAAACATCATGAATCAACGTATTCTGACAGCAGTAGGAGCCCTGATGCTGGCCACGGCCGCATATACGGCACCACAGATAAAATGGCTCGAAACGGAACATGATTTCGGAGCCTTTGACGAGGATATGGGCAATGTGTCCGCTGACTTTCATCTTGTCAACACTGGTGACGAGCCGCTTGTAATCCTTGCAGCACGTGCGTCATGCGGATGTACCGTGCCTTCATATACCTCTGACCCGGTGGCACCCGGTGACACTGCTGTAGTGAAGGTAATCTATAACCCCACAGGACGTCCCGGAAAATTTGACAAACGCGTTAAAGTAGAGACCAATACCACTCCACGACAAAGCGTATTGCTGATCAAAGGCACCGTGATAGGTGCATCAAATACATTACGGGCACGTTTCCCCATCGATGCCGGACCACTGAAACTGCGCCGCGACGCAGTCCCGTTCGGTGAAATAATCAAGGGACGCACAAAAACCGCATTCCTCGAAGTATACAACCAGAGTGCCGACACGATCAGACCTGTCATAAGCGGTCTGCCGGCATACATATCGGTTGTCACCGAACCGGCGGCAGTACCCCCCGGCCAACAGGGTACATTCACTATGTTCTATTCAGCCGGAGCTGACTCGGACTGGGGCCTTACAACCCATGATGTCACCGTTCATGCCGATGGAGAGTCATCGCCCGGACATGACGTGTCGCTTGTCGCAATCATCAACGAGGATTTCTCAAAGCTTACAGCAAAGCAGAAAGAGACCGCTCCTCAGGTGGCATTGTCGACATCGCAGGTCGATCTCGGCCGTATCAAACATGGCGAGACATACGAAGCAAAAGTGACTGTCGACAATTATGGCAAGGATCCTCTGATCATCCGCAAACTCTCATCGGTAGACAAAGCCATCTCGGTAAAATCTTCAGCAATGACGATCAAGGGAGGCAAGTCAGCGGTAATCACAATCAAGGTCAATACTGCCGACGCTCCGGATGATATGGTAAATTCACGCGTCACGCTCATGACCAATGACCCGTCGCGTCCTACATCCAACATCCGTGTCACCGGTGAATACATCAAATAACTCAACCCTAAACATTCATGGACCATCATCACCACGATCATCCGGAAAATGATCCTCAATATACCGGCTTGGCAGTAAACCGTGGAGTATCTCAGCCTCCGTCGGTCAATCCATATCTTAAACCGCGCAAGCGCAAACCGCTACCGACTGCCGGTGAACTTGTGGAAGGTATCCTCAAAGGTGATATCACGACACTCAGCCGTGCGGTGACACTTGTCGAGAGCCTTTCACCCGAGCATCAGGCGATAGCCCAGGAGGTAATTGAAAAATGCCTGCCCTATTCAGGCAATTCCCGACGCATAGGTATTACAGGTGTGCCTGGAGCCGGTAAGTCGACATCAATCGACGTATTCGGACTGCATGTGCTGAAAGACGGTGGCAAGCTTGCAGTACTTGCAATCGACCCGTCAAGCGAACGCACGAAAGGTTCGATTCTCGGGGATAAGACACGCATGGAACGCCTGTCGCAGAATGAATCGGCCTTCATTCGCCCCAGCCCTTCAGCGGGCAGCCTTGGTGGTGTCGCACGCAAGACACGCGAAACAATTGTCCTCTGTGAGGCAGCAGGTTACAACAATATATTTGTTGAGACTGTAGGTGTAGGACAAAGCGAGACTGCCGTACACTCGATGGTCGACTTCTTCCTGCTGATTCAGCTTGCCGGAACCGGCGATGAACTCCAGGGTATAAAGCGCGGCATCATGGAAATGGCCGACGGCATAGTGATAAATAAGGCTGACGGCGACAACATCGACCGTGCGCGCCTGGCACAGGCACAATTCAAGAGCGCCCTGCACCTGTTTCCGCCGACATTATCAGGATGGATGCCCGAAGTGTTATGCTATTCAGGATATTACGGACTTGGCATTGAAGAAGTATGGGAGATGATCGACCGCTACTTTGCTTTTGTGACCGAGAACGGATATTTTGAGCGTAAACGTCAGGAGCAGGCGCGGTACTGGATGTATGAGACTATCGACGAACAGCTCCGCAACAATTTCTACCATAATCCTGAGGTAAAGGCTCTTCTTGACCTTAAGGAAAAACGGGTGCTCGACAACCAGCAGAGTTCGTTCACGGCCGCACGTGACGTTCTTGACTTCTATTTCAACAATAAGTAAGTCTAAAGCGTTAATAGTGTGACAATACAACACTTATAGATCATGTACATAGCATCACAGAAACGTAAAGAAAATATAGCCGAATATCTGCTCTACATGTGGCAGATAGAGGATCTCATCCGTGCTCACGGTCATGACATGGATAAGATAAAGGCCAATATCATCGACAAATTCTCACTTACACCCGAGCAATACAAGGAGATGGCCGACTGGTACGAGTCGCTTATCGACATGATGCGGCGCGAGGAGGTCATGGACTCAGGACACCTTCAGCTTAACAAGAATGTCCTGATACAGCTCAATGACCTGCACTACCGGCTTTTGAAAGATCCTAAGTTTCAAAGCTATCAGGCTGAATTCTATAAGACTCTGCCCTACATCGTTGAGCTGCGTGCCAAGCAGGGTGATGACAAGACCGGAGAACTTGAAACATGCTTCACAGCTCTTTACGGGGCATTGATGCTCAAGCTTCAGGGCAAGGAGATAACTGAGGAGACACAGAAAGCTCTTACCCAGATATCCCGTTTCCTTGCAATGCTGGCCAACTATTATCGTCTGGATCAGGATGACCAGCTGTTCCGTGACGAATAATGACGATTACGCTCCCTCCCTGCTCCTCTCTCCCACTTCATTAACTTGCTATGATATAATAAATTCTTCATATTATTGCTAACCCCCGATTAATGCGTATGGTAAAAACCGTCCATTTAAAAAAAGGGCTGGACATAAAATTGGCCGGAGCTGCCACAGCGGCGACTCCGGCTTCGGTGTGTCCGGCCTCTTGCGCCATTATCCCTGACGACTACACCGGCATTATGCCGAAAGTCGATGTCAAGGAGGGCGATCAGGTGGCTCCGGGCGATGTTCTGTTTCATGATAAGAACTTCCCCGACATCAAAGTAGTGTCACCCGTTACAGGTACTGTAAGTGCAGTGGTAAGAGGTGAGCGCCGCAAACTCGAGCGTATCGTCATCACGACCGATCGTGAGATGACTGCCTCGGTATCCTACTCCGTCCCGAAATCGATAACCGATCCGACGGAGGCGCAGCGCCTGTTGCTTGACTCAGGACT
>CAZIPQ010000040.1:0-5574 GCA_964541165.1 uncultured Muribaculum sp. | reverse complement strand
AACAAGGGCGACATCGTATGGGCGCTTGATGCCATAACCGTAATGCGTATAGGACGCCTCGTGCTCAACCACACACTCGACTTCACGACGACTGTCGCAGTCACCGGCTGCGAAGTGCGCGAACCCCGGTATGTGACAGCACCTGCAGGCGCTGATGTGAAATCATTACTCGCCGATAACGTCTACGACGATCATGTAAACCACCGTATCATTTCGGGAAATGTACTCACCGGCCATCCTGCAGGCGATGACGGATATCTCCGCTATCCCTACACCCAGATTACCGTGATACCCGAAGGTGACGATTGTCACGAATTTCTCGGATGGGCATCGCTGTCACCGCAGAAGATGAGTGTCAACCGTTCATTCCCCGGTCATTTTGTAAAACGTATATTCTGCCCCGACGCACGTATTCTCGGTGGTCGCCGCGCCATGATCATGTCAGGTCTTTATGAAAAGATGATGCCGATGGACATCCTGCCTGAATATCTCGTAAAAGCAATCATAGCACGCGACATCGACCGGATGGAGCAACTTGGCATCTACGAGATTGCCCCCGAGGACTTCGCACTCTGCGAATATGTCGATCCTTCAAAGCTGGAGTTACAGAAGATTGTGGCTGAAGGACTCGAATACCTGCGCAAGGAGCTTAACTGAAATTATTCATCATTATCATAAATGTTCGAAAAGTGAACGCATTACGCAAATATCTCGACCGTATCAAACCTAACTTCGAGCCCGGAGGCAAGCTGCACGCCTTCCAATCGGTGTTTGACGGTTTTGAAACATTCCTGTTCACTCCCTCCACGACATCAACCTCAGGAGTGAACATCCATGACAGCCTTGATTCCAAGCGCGTCATGATCATTGTCGTGCTGGCGCTCGTGCCTTGTCTGCTCTTCGGTATGTACAACGTAGGCTATCAGCACTGGCTTGCTCTCGGAGCTACTGAATTCCCGTTCTGGCAGCTGTTTGGTTACGGACTGCTTGCTCTTCTGCCCCGCCTTATCGTATCGTATGTGGTTGGTCTGGGTATTGAGTTTACCGTAGCCCAGTGGCGCAAGGAAGAGATTCAGGAAGGATTTCTTGTATCCGGTATCCTCATTCCTCTGATATGTCCTATCGAGATCCCGTTATGGATGCTGGCCATAGCCACCGCTTTCTCTGTCGTATTCGTCAAGGAAGTGTTCGGCGGTACCGGCTACAATATCTTCAACGTCGCCCTCGTTACCCGTGCATTCCTCTTTTTCGCCTATCCTTCAAAGATGAGCGGCGACAAGGTGTTTGTCGCAACCGAACCGATATGTGGACTCGGTGAGGGCCAGGTTGTCGACGGTTTCTCAGGGGCCACCCCGCTCGGTCAGGCAGCCCTCGGTGAGCAGATTACTGATATTGTCGGTAATCCTCTCGGATTGTGGGACATGTTTCTGGGACTCATCCCGGGTTCTGTCGGCGAGACATCTACCCTATGTATCTTCATCGGTGCGGCTATACTCCTGTTCACAGGCATAGCAAGCTGGCGTATCATGCTGTCGGTATTTGCCGGAGGTCTTGTGATGGCTGCCATAGCACATGCCTTCGCCACACCGACCTACCCTGTCACCATGCTCGATCCGCTCCAGCAGGTATGCCTCGGAGGATTCGCATTCGCTGCCGTCTACATGGCTACCGATCCTGTGACAGCATCGCGTACCAACTGCGGTAAGTATGTATATGGCTTCCTCATCGGAGTGATAGCCGTACTGATACGCTGCTACAACAACGGTTATCCAGAAGGTGCCATGCTCGCAGTACTGCTGATGAACTCATTCGCACCCCTTATCGATTATACTGTGGTACAGTCAAATATTCGCCGTCGCCTGCGCCGGTTAAACGCTAAAGCCGACTGATCATGAACAAGCAAAGTAACACTTATACCATCATCTACATTATAGTGCTGGTGGTTGTCGTAGGTGCCGCGCTGGCATTTACCGCACTCTCGCTGAAACCGCTCCAGAATGACAACGCCGCAGCCGATAAGATGAAACAGATCCTGGCATCTGTACATATCGTGGCCGGCAATGACAATATCAAGGAGGAATATTCCCGGTATATCACCGACAGTTTTGTGATCAACGACAAGGGTGAGAAGATCGAGGGCAACGCTTTCGACGTCAACACCGCTGCTGAAAGCAAGATACCCGCCGCCGAGCGCAAGCTTCCGGTATACGAGTGTACCATCGCACAGGGCGATGTCAAGTATATCCTGCCGGTATACGGAGCCGGACTCTGGGGTCCTATATGGGGTTATATCGCCATCAACAGCGATGGCTCGACTATATATGGCGCCTACTTCGCTCATCAGGGCGAAACTCCTGGACTCGGAGCCGAGATAGAAAAACCGGCTTTCTCCGATCAGTTTGACGGCAAGCATCTTTTCAAGGACGGACGCTTCCTGCCGGTGAATGTCATCAAGGCAGGTCAGAACCCTGTCAACGGAGAGGATTATGTCAACGCTATCTCAGGCGGTACGATCACGTCAAAAGGAGTAGCCGCAATGATCGACGATTGCCTCACAGCTTACAAGGCATATCTGTCATCACTTAACCAAACAAATAATTAATCATGGCAACAGAGAGTAAAAATATGAGGGCGTTGCTTAATCCGCTCTCCAAAGACAATCCTGTGATTGTCCAGATACTCGGTATCTGTTCGTGTCTCGCCGTTACCGCCAAACTTGAACCGGCCTTTGTGATGGGGCTCTCGGTAATCGCGGTACTTGCGTTTTCCAATGTTATCATTTCACTGCTACGCAATACTATCCCGACAAATATCCGTATCATAGTACAGCTTGTGGTGGTTGCCGGTCTCGTTGTTATAGTCAACCAGCTGCTGATGGCCTATCAGTATGATGTCAGCAAGCAGCTGTCGGTATTCATCGGTCTTATCGTGACCAACTGTATTCTGATGGGACGTCTGGAGGCATTTGCCATGAGCAACCGTCCTTGGCCGTCATTCCTTGACGGTATCGGTAATGGCGTGGGCTATGCGCTCATCCTGATCATCGTGGCATTTTTCCGCGAACTCCTCGGCAGCGGTACTCTCTGGGGCTTCCAGATCGTTCCGCAAAGCTGGTACGAACACGGTTATGCCAACAACGGCCTTATGATACTCCCTCCCATGGCGCTCATCGTTGTGGCATGTATCATTTGGGTTCACCGCAGTTATAATAAGGATCTTCAAGAATAAGGCTCTATGGAAAATCTCAATATATTCATCAGGTCGATTTTTGTCGATAATATGATTTTTGCCTATTTCTTAGGCATGTGCTCGTTTCTGGCAGTCTCTAAAAATGTAAAGACAGCTCTCGGACTTGGCGCGGCAGTGACATTCATGCTGGTTATTTCTCTTCCGATCAACTACCTGCTTGAAAACTATGTGCTGCGTGCCGGTGCCCTTGCCTGGCTCGGTCCCGAATACGCCGATGTCGACCTCAGCTTCCTGTCGCTGATAATGTTTATCGCGGTAATCGCTTCGCTTACCCAGCTTGTGGAGATGGCAGTCGAGAAATACAGCCCCGCGCTGTATTCATCGCTCGGTATATTCCTGCCGCTAATCGCTGTAAACTGCGCCATCCTCGGCGGCTCACTGTTCATGCAGCAGCGTGACTTCCCCAATGTGTGGACAGCATGCTGCGCAGGTGCCGGCTGGGGTATCGGCTGGCTTCTCGCCATCGTGGCCATCGCCGCGATACGTGAGCGCCTCCAGGAATACAGCAACATCCCCAAGCCTCTGCGTGGCGTGGGTATCACTTTCATCATCACCGGCTTAATGGGCATAGCTTTCATGAGCTTCCTTGGCATAAAACTCTGATTGATTATGGAAAAATTAGCAATGATAATACTTGCCGACACCGCAACCCTCACCATGGGTGCGGGCGTGATAATATTTCTCCTCATCACCCTGCTGCTGGTAGCCATACTGCTCATCGCAAAAAAATTCCTTGTTCACACCGGTGAAGTGCGCATCAACATCAACAATGACAAGGATGTATTTGCCATGTCAGGTAAGTCGCTCCTCTCCACCCTCGCCGATCAGAATGTATTTCTTTCATCGGCATGCGGCGGTAAGGGCAGCTGCGGCCAGTGCAAGGTGCAGGTCTTTGAAGGTGGCGGTGATATTCTGCCTACCGAGACAGTTCACTTTACAAGAAAGCAGATCAAGGATCACTGGCGTCTCGGATGTCAGGTAAAAGTTAAGGACGACATGAAGATCGGTGTACCGGCATCGGTACTCGATGTGAAGGAATGGGAATGTGAGGTTATCTCTAACCGCAACGTCGCCACATTCATCAAGGAGTTTATCGTGGCTCTCCCTCCCGGCGAACACATGAACTTTATCCCCGGATCATACGCCCAGATCAAGATACCTACCTATGAGATGGACTATGACAAGGATATCGACAAGAGCCTTATCGGTGATGAATACCTGCCGGCATGGAACAACTTTGGACTCTTCACGTTGAAGTGCCGCAATACGGCCGACACGATACGCGCCTATTCGATGGCCAATTATCCGGCTGAAGGCGACCGCATAATGCTGACTGTACGTATTGCCACACCGCCGTTTAAACCGCGTCCTCAGACTGGGTTTCAGGATGTCATGCCCGGTATCGCATCAAGCTATATCTTCACACTCAAACCCGGCGACAAGGTGCGCATGAGTGGCCCCTACGGCGACTTCCATCCGATCTTTGACTCAAAGGCCGAGATGATGTGGATAGGCGGCGGTGCAGGAATGGCGCCTTTGCGTGCCCAGATCATGCACATGACCCGTACCCTCAACTGCACTGACCGCGTGATGAACTACTTCTATGGTGCACGCGCACTTAACGAGGTATTCTATCTTGACGACTTCCTGCAGCTTGAAAAGGATTTTCCGAATTTCAAGTTCCATCTTGCGCTTGACCGTCCTGATCCGGCGGCCGACAAGGCCGGAGTCAAGTACACTCCCGGATTTGTGCACGAGGTCATCTACAACACTTACCTCAAGGATCATCCCGCTCCCGAGGATATCGAATACTACATGTGTGGTCCCGGCCCGATGAGTAAGGCCGTAGAAAACATGCTGTGGAATCTCGGTGTCCCGTCAGAAAATCTCATGTACGACAACTTCGGAGGGTAAACCTACTAAAAACCGGCCTTTAATCAAAGGCCGGTTTTTTATGCTAATTAGGCTTATTGGGCTAATTAGCCTTATTAGGGATCAATGTAAAAATATGTTGTTAAAAAGTCGCGGTCGTGACAATGACGTCCCGTATGTTGCGCTCCAGTGGAGCGCAACTCACATATTACATCAAAGGTGCTATCGCGCACCTGCGGCGCGCAAGGGAAAGCAGAGCTGCGCTTACCCGAAGCTACAGCTGTGAAGGCTCTATGCGCCAATCATTGCCGCTAACGCTGCGCATATATTCCTGATGTACTATTTTTTACACTTCAACCGGATTTTTACTATGCGCCCTAAACTGCACGGTGTCAATGATACGAAATTCTTTATTTTCAGGCTATGCAAACTTTATGCATAACACAGGATTTT
>CAZIPQ010000039.1:9871-17941 GCA_964541165.1 uncultured Muribaculum sp. | reverse complement strand
TGATTTAGCAGAGGCTGATGATGAGGACGATGGTGTTGCCGGTGAGTTTGTCGCGCAGGATGGCGAGGAGCTGGGCCTTGCGCTTTTTGACGGTGATTTCCGCCACACTGAGCATTTGGGCTATTTCCGCATTTTTCATGCCTTCTTCAAAGCTGAGGCGGAACAGATCCCGGTATTTTTCGGGTAATGACTCGACCGCGGCATAAATTCCGTCAAATGTCTCCTGCTCGATTAATGCCAGCGATATGTCATCTTCAATCGACTCCTCTTTTTGTGCTTCCTCCTCATAAGCGCCTGCGTATGAGGCTTTACGCAGCGTTTCCAATGCCCGGTTGCGTATCGAGATGAGCAGCCATGACCGCCACCGGTCGAGGGTATCCATGCGGTCGCGGTGCAGATAGGTGTTGAGAATGGAATCCTGCACGCAGTCTTCGGCCATATACGCCAGTTTGTCACCCAATATGCGCGTGGCATAGCGGATAAGTCCCGGGTACATATAGACATACAGGGGATGCAGGTGTCCTTTCAGAAACTGTGCATATATGTGATTATAGTCGATCATTAGCTCTATACAGTTGCCAAAAGTAAAGATTATTATTCTATTTTCCAACTATTACAATTTTTTTCTAAAAAAATATATACTAAATGAAGTCTCGTGCATATTAAGTAAAACATCATTATCTGCAATGAATAAGATAAGCCAATTGCTATATAAACGCTTCTTGGGACGCCTGTCGCAGGACGAAACTGCCGAACTGGACAGCTGGAAAGATGAGGATCCGCGCAATGCCGACCTGTGGCGACGCGTGGGCGATCCTGCATCGCTCGATGAGGAGTACCGGTTAAGGCTGCTTGTGAATTCGGAGCGTGCCGAGGCTGACATGCTTAACCGCATCCATGTTGCGGAAGCACCTCGCCGCCGTCGCCGCATAATAGCGGGTATAGCTTCAGCTGCCGCTGTCGCGGTGTTGTGTTTCTGGTGGTTCGCACCAGTATCACCTGACCTTTCACCCGCTGAGGTGACAGTGGCATCGATAAATAATATAGGGGATATAAAGCCCGGTTCTACCCGTGCCATCGTAACAAGTTCGGGCGGCATGGCCTTTCAGCTCGATGGCGATGACGACGGTCAGCCGGTCGAATTTCTTACAGCCGATCATCCCCGGCCGTCGGCCGGTCAGGTGACCAAGGTAAATGGGCTGTGTCTTGAAGTGCCTCGTGGCGGCGAGTTTTGTGTAGTGCTCGAGGACTCGACACGTGTATGGCTCAACTCAGCGTCAACGCTTAGCTATCCGGAGCGTTTCGGTGCTACAGAGCGTCGTGTGCGAGTGACCGGCGAGGCTTATTTTATCGTTACCCGTGACGAGGCGCGTCCTTTCTATGTAGAGACCGGCGGCCAGCGTATAAGGGTGTACGGCACAGCATTCAATGTGCGCGGATACGAGGATGACCGCACTGTGTATACGACTCTCGAGCAGGGTTCTATCTCACTTTCAGACATCAACGAAGCTTCAGGCGAGGTGTTCATTGTCCCCGGCCAGCAGTCGGTATTCAATCCGGAAGCAACGGAGATATCGATACGCTCGGTTGATCCGGAAGTTATCGGAGGATGGCGCCATGGTCGGTTCGTATTTGAGGAGCAGCCGCTATCGGCCATAATGCGTGATCTGAGCCGCTGGTATGACTTCGAATATGAGTTTGCCGACGAGGGAATCGCCGACATAGTATTCATGGGAAGCATACCGCGCTATGCCGATTTCGCCACCGCCGCCCAGATACTCGAGAACAGCGGCGCAATACGGTTTGACATCGCCGATTCAAAAGTCGTAATTTCAAAAAATCACTGAAATCTATTAATAATCAATCATTTCTTATAAATCGCGTATGAAAATCAGAATTATTGCTATTCTTATCGCGTGGCTCGTGCTGCCGCTTGCGGCGCTGGCACAGAAGTACAGCGCGTCGTTTCACGGCGACAGCCCTACCGAAGCTATCGCGGTACTGAAGAAAGTCACAGGTTATGACTTTGTTTATCAGAAAGATCTACTGAACGGCATCAAGACCTCAGTTGTCGGAGACTTCAAGGAGGTTTCCATCCAGGAGCTTCTTGACTACACCGTGCAGATGCAGCTCGGTCTTGACTTCAAGATAGTCGACAAGACAGTCACTCTGCGTCCCGCATCAAAAAGCCATGTTGCCGCCATCGTACACGGTGAGGTAGTCGATGAGGAGGGTGAACCGCTTCCCGGCGCCACCGTGTCAATAATGGGCACCAATTTCGGAACGGCAACAAATGTCGACGGCGAGTTTACGCTCGATATCCGTGCGAATAATCCCGTGATCGAGGTATATTATGTAGGCATGAATCCGCAGCAGGTGCGCCTTACACCCGAAATGGCCAAAAAGAATGTGCGCATAGTACTGAAGCGCAATTACTCGATGATGGACGAGGTCGTAGTGACCGGTTACCAGAACATCAAGCGTGAAAACGCCACCGGCGCCTATACCATCATATCGTCGGAGGATCTCGAGAAGCGTCACACCACCAATCTTGTCAACAATCTCGAAGGCAATATCCCCGGTGTGGTGAAGTCGAAAGACAGCCGTTTCGTGCAGGGAGAGGATCAGCTTACAATACGTGGTCAGGGCACATTCGAGGCTCGCAAAGCTCCGCTTGTAGTAGTGGACGGACTTCCCATCGAAGGCGGCATGAACACCGTGAACCCATACGAGGTTGAGTCAATCACCGTGCTGAAGGACGCATCGGCGGCCGCCATCTACGGTGCCCGCGCTTCAAACGGCGTTATCGTCATCACCACCAAGTCAGCCCGCAAGGAGAAAATCTCCATCGACTTCAACGCCGACATCACTATCACTGACAAACTCGACTACAACAAGGGTCAGCTTGCCAATGCCGCCCAGACTATCGAGCTTGAGCGCCTGAACTGGAACGCCATGCGTGCCGACGATGACCAGTCATCATTCACAACGCTGCTCAACAACTGGAACCGCGGCGGCTTCTACGCACAGGGAACCTCACAGGTAAAGCGCCTGTTCATCCGTAACTATCTTGGTGAGATTTCAGACAGTGAATTGAACTCGACCCTCGACCAGTGGAGCCGCAACGACTACCGCAAGGAGTGGATGGACGCTACCCAGCGCACCCGTGTCAACCAGCAGTATAACCTTGCCATCCGTACACAGGGCAAGACTGTCAACTCCAATATCGTGCTCAACTATTCGAATGACAATATGGGCGTTAAGAAGGATTATTCACGTTCGCTGCAGTTCCGCTACCGCGGTGACATGAATATCACCAAGTGGTTTGACCTCGCGTTCTCGGTCAATGTATTGAGTCAGCGCTCAAAGATTGATGCCGGCAACGGTTACGGCTACGGTGACTACAATGCTTATGCACCTTACCAGTCGATGTTCAATGCCGACGGTACACTCGCACCGATGGAAGCCGACTGTATCCTCAGCAATCCCGCACTCTCCAATCCTGACTATGAGCTGAAGGACCATTCTTATAATCTTCTTCAGGATCAGGGTCTCGGCATCAACAAGGAGCGCTATACCAATATCCGTGCATACGTTCACGCCGACTTCAAGCTTCCAGTCGAGGGCTGGAAGGCATCGGGCCAGTTCCAGTATGAGGATATCCAGCAGCAGTATGAGAGTCTTTATGACAAGACTTCCTATACGATGCGCAACATTTACAACCTTTATACAACGGTTGACCGTCAGGAGGTTTGGGTTGATGATCCCTTCTGGGATTTCGATGACTGGGACGGCGACTTTGACCACATCTATAAAAAGCCGGTGATGATGGATCAGACCATACATCATGTTCCTGACGGTGCGATGAAGACCACTAACCGCAGTTCAGGCAACTACTATACCTTCCGTGCGCAGACCGACTACAACCGTACATTCCTTGGCAAGCACGAGGTTTCGGCACTTGCCGGTTTCGAGTTCCGCGAGGTTCATACCCGTACGTCAACCGACATGCGTCTCGGCTATGATCCCCTGACAATGACCAACCAGATACCTCAGACTGACTGGGCATTCATCAACGGCTGGGGTAAGGAGAGTATTCTCGGTCCCGGTTACGTTGCCTACGGCATCTACTCGTCATTCGGCGACTCGGATGTGCTTCACCGCTACTATTCTTACTATTTTACCGGTAACTACGTGTATGACAGCCGTTACAGCGTATTCGGCAGCTACCGTGTCGACAAGACCGACCTCTTCGGTTCGGATCCGAAGTTCCGCGGCCGCCCGCTGTGGTCAGTAGGTGCGAGCTGGAATGCGCACAACGAAGCTTTCATGTCATCACTTACATGGATTGATGCATTGAAACTCCGTCTGTCTTACGGTCTTACCGGTAATATCGACCCCAACTCGACTTCATATCTTACTGCAAGCATCAAGGCAAACGGCCTTAACGGCCAGTGGCAGGGTGAAGTGGATACCCCGCCGAATGATCAGCTCCGTTGGGAAAAGACTTCAACCTGGAACGGCGGTATCGACTTCGCATTCTTAGGCTATCGTCTCAACGGTTCAATCGACCTGTACCGCAAGAGCGGCAGCGACCTGCTGACCGACGTGGCTCTTGACTGTACGACCGGTGTACCGGACGCCAAGCAGAAACTCAATGCCGGCTGCATGGTCAACCGCGGTATCGAGTTCCAGCTTCAGGGCCGCATACTCCAGCAGCGCCGCCGCAGCGATGTAGGCGTAAGCATCACCGCCAACTTCGGCTACAACAAGAACAAGGTGACCAAGGTGTACTTCCACCCGACCACCGGCTATGATTTCCGCACGATGGAACTCCTGCAGGGTTATCCTCTGAATTCAATGATCTCAATCGACTATGCGGGCCTTGTGAAAGAGGACAAGATGATATACGGTACATGGCGCGACCATGAAGGCGAGATCCATAACACCTCGATTTCATCGGCTGACTTCACCATCGAGGACTGTATCTTCTCAGGTACAACCACTCCGAAGTGGACAGGCGGCTTTACTCCCGAGGTGAAGTGGAACGGCTTTACACTGACCGGAATGTTCTCGTTCTACGGCGGTCACGTGATGCGTGTAAGCCCTGTCATCTGGAACACCACATACGGCTACGAGGGCAAGTGTCCGGTATCGGCACTCGATTACTGGAACGGTGTAGAGGGCGCGATCCCCAACGGTTACCAGACGAAGTATCTCAAGAACGGTACAATCGGCTCGGCTGACTACCGTAATGTGGAGAAGGGCGACTACATGAAGTTCCGCACCCTCGTGCTGACCTATGACTTCGATAATAAGCTGATACGCCGCATCGGTATCAACGACCTGCGCCTGCGCCTGCAGATGGACAACGTACACACATGGGTGGCCAACAGCGCCGGCTGGGATCCCGAGGGAACGAAACTTGTCAACGGACGTCCGATGAAGCAGCCCCGCAGCTATACAATGAGTCTCTATTTCAACCTCTAAAAACTATTGACTACAATGAAAAAATTATATATAACCATCCTTGCCGCGCTCGCTATGGTCATCACCTCCTGCGACAAACAGCTTGACATAGTACCTCACGGCAAGACCACATTCACAACCGTCGATGAGCTTGAATCGCTCATCAACCAGCAGTGGCGCCCCTACGACTGGTACATGGACTATAATTACATCTGCGGTCAGACCGTACCGAGTGAAGTTGAGGAAGTTTATAATGTGAGCACCAGTCTCGACCATGCATGGATTTTCTGTGACGAGAGTGTTGACCGTGCCGATCTTACCGAAGAGGATTACCGATATTCATACATGTATGAGTACATATATTATATGAATATCATGACTTCCAAGATGGGAGAGGTGACGGGTGATGCAAATAAGAAGGCTCAGCTTATGGCCGAAGCCCGCGTGCTCCGCGCCTGGTGGCACTTCCTGCTGGTGAATTTCTATGCTCCCCAGTACGATGAAAAGACAGCAGCCGAGACCGGTGGTATCGCTTATGTGGACAATACCAATTCGGGCGAGCAGAAGACAAAACTTACTGTGGCTCAGGTGTATGAACGCATACTTGAGGACTGCTCGGATGAGGTGATAGCCAATCTGAAGGCGAAGCCGAACAATGATCCGTGTCGCTTTGAACAGGACTTCGGCTATGCCGTGCGTGCCCGCGTACTGTTCCAGATGAAGCGTTATGAGGAGGCACTGACCTATGCCCGCAAGGCTATTTCGGTAAACGGCAGTATCCATAACCGTAACACCATCCTTTCATCGGGCACTTATGAGAAGCCGTTTGATGCCGATGATGTTTATCTGTTCATCAACTCAAACAGCCTTACCAACGGCGGTACGCTCAGTCTTACCTATCTTTCCGGTGAGTTGATGTCACTTTTCGAGGAGGGAGACTATCTGCGCTATTATACCGATGAGTGGGAATGGTATTTTGAGGGAGAGGATCTCGCTACCGGTTTCCCCGGCGCTGCAGTGTATTATGGCTCATCGTACCGCATGAATATCTATGGTATGGATGCAGAGAATATGTATTACGTTGCTGCCGAGAGTCTTATCCTGACCGGCCATGTGGACGAGGGTCTTGAGATGGTGGACCGCGTGCGTACATCGCGCATACATCCCGACTATTACAAGCCATTCAAGGGCTCGGTATCGAGCGAGAAGGAGGCCATGAAGCTGCTTCGCAACGCCAAGCGCGTGGAATTTATGCTTAGCTTCGAGCACTTCTTTGATTGCAAGCGACTTAACTCGATGCCCGACTATGCTGCTCCCGTAGTGCATGACTGCGGTAAGTACGGCACCCGTTCGCTGAGCCCCAACTCGCCTATCTGGGTTTATCCGTTCCCGATGAATGCAACCAACTTCAACAGCTCACTTACACAGAACTATTAATAAAGTACAGAGATGAAAAAAGTGTTGATCGCATGTGTGGCACTTCTGGCATCGGCCATATCGGCCGATGCACAGACGGAATTCCGCCACATTTCGTTTGATGAGGCCCGCGCAGCAGCCAAGGCCGAGGGTAAAAAGGTGTTTGTAGACTTTTATACAGACTGGTGTGGTCCCTGTAAGCGACTTGCAGCCAATGTGTTTCCGACCAAACAGGTTGGTGACTATCTGAATGCCAACTACGTGTGCCTGAAGGTTGATGCGGAGAAGGGCGAGGGTCCTGAGCTGGCTACACGCTATGAGGTGGCGGCTTATCCAACGCTGTGCGTGATCGATGCAGAGGGTAATCTGTTAGGATCGTTTGCCGGTCTTAAGGAGGGAGATGAGTTTATCTCGGCTGTCGAGATGTGCAATGATCCCGAGCTGAAGCCGGATCGCGTGAAGGTGCGCTATGGGAGCGGCGAGCGCAATCCTCAGCTGGTGCTTGCATACGCCGGAGTTGTCGCCGATGAGACCCGCGATTACATGAAGGGCCAGAGCGATGCGGCGGCGGTGCTCGACGAGTATTTCAATTCGCTCGATGATGCGGCACGCCTGAAGCCCGAGAATACGTGCATTTACCTGACATACGCATGGGAATATGCCAATCCCCGAGTGCAGTATCTGATCGCACACCGCAATGAACTCGGCGCAGGCCAGCGTCAGGAGATTGACAAGCATGTCGAAGGAGTTTACCGCAATGAGGCTATCCGCTATCTTACAGGTAATTATCTGAAGAATAACGATGAAGCGATGGCGGGTTACCGTAAGTACCGCAAGGAGGCCGAGGAGCTCGGATATGGCGATAACCTCGGGACAGTGTTTGAGTTTATTGACAAGCGTGCGGAATGTGACGACGATGCATACATGGCATTTTGTGAAGATAATTTCGGACGTATAGGTGAAGATTATCTGGGCAATTTTATCTATGGAATATCGGAGGTTTTTGATACCACAACGCCTGAAGGTAAGAAGAAAGTTGCAGGAATGTTGCGGCGCCATATCGGCAATTTGCCGCCAAACGCGCTGTATGTGGCAGCATCAACTATTCTATCACTTGAGAATACACACTAATGGGTTCTAAATCGATTGGATGGAAGGCCTTGTCGTGAAGACAAGGCCTTTTTT
>CAZIPQ010000039.1:6179-9771 GCA_964541165.1 uncultured Muribaculum sp. | reverse complement strand
ATGGGTTCTAAATCGATTGGATGGAAGGCCTTGTCGTGAAGACAAGGCCTTTTTTTGTTTTGGGGCGCGGGGATTATTCGACCTCTCCGAGGCCGTTGGTCGGGTTGTCGCCATCACCCCACACCATCGCCGCGGTGCGGCTCGATGTGGGGCTTATATTGCATCGCGGCTCCGCCGCTTTTGATGGGGTGACGCGGTGGGATGTGTGGGTGATGGTGGTGGGCGGGGAGGATGGGACAATTTGTGGGTAAATTGGGGGCGGGGAAGGTGTAATTTTGTGAGAAAAAAGGATTATGGGAGAGAATTGGGCTAATAGGGCTAATAGGGCTAATATGGCTAATATGGCTAATGGGGCAGATAGGGTTGATATGGCTAATAGGGCTAATAGGGCTTATGGGGCAGATAAGGCAGATAGGGCTAATATGGCTAATGGGGCTAATGGGACAGATAGGGTTGATATGGCTAATAGGGCTAATGGGACAGATAGGGTTGATATGGCAGATATGGCAGATATGGCTAATGGGGCTGATGGGGCGACCTGGCGGGGAGCCGGTGGTGGTGCTGGCTGGTGCGGTGCCGGGGCCAAGGTTGGTGGTGGGGTGAGGAGTGTGGTGATGGAGCTGCATGGCGGGGGGCCGCAGGAGCGGGATGCGGGTGTGGTGAATATGCGTGAGGTGGGTGGTGTGCTGGTGGCGGCGGGCCTTCCGAAGCGTGTGACTAACAGTATGCCGGGTGTGTTGCTGGCGTGTGTGAAGGAGCAGAATGTGTATCTGAACGGGCGGAATGTGTATAGCGGTGGCGAGCTGTTGGGGGTGTTGCCTGCCCGTTTCAGATGTAGTGTGGTGAGGAGAAACATGCTGATTATCATGACGGATAAGGGTGACTGGACGGCCGTGTATCGTGAGAAGGACAAGAAGTGGTTTACTTCAGGCGGGAGTGAGGTGCTGCCTGAGGTGGGGATTGATGTAACTGCTACGACCACGATCAGCGCGACATCCAAGGGATTCACGATGAATGACGGTAAATCGCACTGGGGCGGCCCTATATCGGAGGATGACCGTCGCGTCATGACGGAGTCGGTGACCGCGGCATACGATGAAGCTGCCAACCGAGCGGAGGAGTTAGGGCTGCATGCCCAGCCGGTGGTGGTGTGGTATGATCTGAAGGGTCATGACGGCCGTGTGCTAATGCGTTCGGCACCGAAGGTGGTGTGTGCCGAGTCGGGTTTTCAGGGCAAGGAGCGAATCAGCATGACGGTAGGGCGCTCGGGCGGAGTGTACAATGTGGTGAGCGGTGGTACGGTGGCGTTAGATGCGTACGGCGTGAATGTAAGACTGCAGGGATCGAAGCTCGGGGCAGAACGTGTGGCCACGGCCGAGATATACATGAGTCGGGCAATCGATCCGATAAACCGTAAGGGTCAGGCCGCGGTGACATTCGGTGCTTCAAACGCAACGTCAGGAACCTTGCACGTAAGGCTGCCGCTTAAATCGGGCGCAACCAATATTGCCAAGAGTGTCGCTGAGAACCAGAAACTGTGGCAGGAAAAACCTGTGGCTGTGATAGCCAATCCATTTGGCGAGGGGGACCGTACGGTGAGAATCGGACCGGCTGAAGGTGAGAATGTGGAGGAACTGCTAACGCGCAAGGAGGAAGTCAAGGATGAGTTGCAGAGTATGCTTAACCTTCCTCACCGGTTTACGGCCACATGTGTGACAGTGACCAGTGACATGGTGGTGTGGGGAGGTATTCAGCTGATACCGGGAGATCCATCGGGCGCGGAATGGCTTGCGATGACCCGCTCACCCCACAGCTGGACGGCAGTAACGGCTATTACCATGCGGAACAGCTCAGGCGGAGAAGAGGTGATAACCCGGCGTTGCGAGGGTAAGACGGGGTGTCCGCAGACATTATCGCCGATAGTGGCCTATCCGCATCCGGGGGTGGTGAGCATAAGCATCGAGGTGATCAGAGGAGACGGAGTGCGGCGTGGTGTCACCCTCCCGCTTACGCCGACGGGGTCGAGCAGGATGTCGATGTACACGTCGCCGGGCCTGGTGCCGATAGAGCTTACGGAGAAGTACAGCAGGCTGGAGGTGAGAAGCGAGGAGTACGGCAGTGAGGTGACGGGGAGCGGCGATATCGCCTTCTGTGATGCGGACAATCCGCTGAAAGTGCTGTCAACGACGCGGATAATCGAGGGTAATGTAACGGCAATTGCGGATGCGACACGTGCGAGCCGTTCGCTTGACTTGGGGCGACGGCATATAATAGTGATGGCTGACAGCGGGATATATGCCTTGGGAATGAACCCGACGAAAGGCATATCGGTGATGACCCAGCTTGACTGCCGCGGAGTGAAGTCGGCGGCGCATACGATGTGGACGCCATACGGAGTGCTGGCACTGGCAGGAGGGTGCCTGGTGTCGATCGACGGACCAAACGTCAAGACGATGGTGTATGGGATTGACGCGACTGCGATAGGCTGGAGCGGCCGGCACGGGGAAGTGTGGTGCAGCATGAAAGACGGCAGTAGCGCTACTGTAAACGCCGAAGGACGATGGTGTGTGCGAGAAGGTGTAGAAGGTGTGGAACGGTGGATGATGCACAACGGGCGGCTGTATGGCTGCGGGCCCGGATATACGTTTGAGCCGGACGAGGAGATAGCGGGCCCCGTGCCTGTGAAGTGGTGGCGACGAGCGCTGATATCGGGATTGAGGGGACAGCGAGTGAAGCATGCCGTGGTAGTGATGAAGGCTGATAACTGGACCGGCAAGGTGAAGCTATCGACAGGCAACCAGCCGCTGGTGGAGCTGGAGATGTCGGGCCAAGTGTCGACGCCAATCCATGTTACTCCGTTTGGAACGGCATGGCGAGATGTGATAGTTGAGGTGTCGGGAGTGATGGATGCCGGCGGGAGTGTTGAGAGGGTTGAGTGTTTAATGCATAATGCATAATTCATAATTCAGAATGAGGATGGATGTGAGGGATGTGATGATGGAGAATGTGCGGCGGAATGCGGCATGGAATTGTGAGTATGATCCGGTGAGTGGCCGGGGTTGTCAGGGGCGCCGTTGTCAGGTGGCTGATCCGGAGGGTAATCAGGTGTGGGTGCCTGAAAGTATGCTGACTGATGCTGATCTTGACGGGATAAGTGATATAAGAAGATGGCAGCAGATAAGGGCGCGGCATGACTTCGAGTATTGGGCGGCGACGTGTGCGACGGTCAAGGATAAGGTAACGGGCCGGGATATCAAGTTCAGGCTGAACAGGGCGCAGCGTAAGGTGCTGGCCGTGATGGAGGGACAGCGTCAGGCTGGACGTCCGATACGCCTGATAGTGCTTAAAGCGCGTCAGTGGGGATGTACGACTCTGATACAGATGTATATGGCTTGGATGCAGTGTGTGCGCAGGCGAAACTGGCACGGCGTGGTGTGCGCCCAGCTAAAGGATGTGGCATCCACGATACGCGGCATGTATTCAAGAATGCTTGCGGCGTATCCGCAGGAAATGTGGGAGGGTGACGGCAAACCGGGCTTTGCGAGTTATGAAGGGACAGTGAATACCCGCAGCATAACTGGCCGAGACTGCC
>CAZIPQ010000039.1:0-6079 GCA_964541165.1 uncultured Muribaculum sp. | reverse complement strand
TTTGCGAGTTATGAAGGGACAGTGAATACCCGCAGCATAACTGGCCGAGACTGCCGGATAACGGTAGCGACGAGCAAGCGTCCGGAGGGAGTGCGCGGATCGGACTTCGCCATGGCTCACCTGACGGAAGTGGCTTACTGGGCCGCGACGCAGAAGCAGCATCCGGAGGATCTGATGAGGAATATATGCAGCGGTGTGCTCAGGGAGCCTGAAACGATGGTGGTGCTGGAGAGTACGGCGAACGGAACCGGTAATTACTTTCACTCGGAGTGGCTCAGGGCGAAGAACGGAGAGAGTGACAAGGAGGCGATATTCATACCGTGGTATGAGATAGAGATGTATAGGGCGGAGGTGAAGAATAAGGTGGAGCTTATCACAACGATGACGCCATACGAAGAGACGCTGTGGACAAGACACGGATGCACGCTGGAGCAGATAGAGTGGTACCGCGACAAGCTGAAAGAGTACAGCGACGAGGAGTCGATTGCATCGGAATTTCCGACGGATGATGTGGAGGCGTTTGTGTATTCAGGAAACAGCGTGTTTGCATCGGCTGATGTGGAAAGATTGCGTAAACTGTGTACGGCGCCATCGCTGACCGGTGATGTGACCGGAGATGACACGTGGGGCGAGGGCGCGATGCGAAACGTGAGGTTTACGGAATCGCCGCACGGGAAGATGAAGGTGTGGCGCCGGCCGATCGGTACCATCCGCAGCGACAGGTATATAGTAGCAGTAGATATAGGCGGGCGATCATCGAAAAGCGACTATTCGGTGATTGCAGTGCTTGACAGATGCGGCGAGAGCGGTATGCCGGAGATTGTGGCCCAGTGGCGCGGACACGTGACACATGACGTGCTGGCATGGAAGGCTGCGGCAATAGCGACCTGGTATGGAGAGGCGCTGCTCGTGATAGAGAGTAATTCGCTTGAGGCGAGGCGTACCGAGGGGGATCACTCCACCTACATACTGTCGGAACTGAATGATGTGTATCCCAACCTGTATCACCGCATACCGGAGGATAAACATGGAGCGAGGGAGGCGGTGAGACCGGGATTTCATACAAATATGTGTACGAAGCCGCTTGTAATCAACCGGCTCGTGCAGATGGTGACGCAGGGGACTTATGTGGAGCGTGACAATGAGGCTTGCAACGAGCTGTCGGTGTATGTGACTTATCCTAACGGGAATACCGGAGCACGCGAGGGGTGTCACGACGATATAGTGATGACGCGTGCGATAGCTTTATATGTTCACGCTACGACGGCTCTGCCACGGATTGTGTCGGGACCGGCGCGGAGAGTGGATGCTGCAGTGAGACGGCCGCTGAGACGGCGGGCGCAGTGGTGAGACTATATAATTCATAATGCATAATTCACAATTCATAATTCATAATTACTCCCGCGTTCGGTATTGTGCATTGAGCATTGTGAATTGTGCATTGTGAATTATGAATTGCGGGGGGTGGTGAGGAGGGTGACGGCGAAGTCGAGGATGGTGTCGATGCCGCGGACGGCCTGCTGGGGGTCGAGGGTGACGGCGCAGCCTTGTGAGGGGGTGACGCCCATTTCGGTGGGGTTGCCGGCGGGATCGAGGACTGAGCAGGCCGAGAAGCGGACGCCCCAGCCGTTGGGGAGTTCAGATGAGTAGGGCATGCCGCTGCCACCACCGGTTGTGGAGCCCACGACGGTGACCGCAGGGAGGCTTTTCATTACTGAAACGAAATTGTTGGCAGCGCTGAATGTGCCCCGAGAAGCGAGTACGACCACCGGCTTGCCCCACATGACGCGGCCTTCAGGAGCCGGATCGAAATAGTAGGCGAACGGGTCGGAGAAGTCATTGTGGCCGGGGCCGGTCTTGTGGAGGATGTAGCCGGCCAGGATGCGGGAGCTGATGAAGCGGCGCACGATGGTCTCCACATTGGTTATGTCACCGCCGCCATTGTCGCGGACGTCGATGATGAGGCCGTTGCAGGAGGCGAAGTGGGCCAGGACCTGGTCGAGATTGCCTTCGCCGACGGGTGATGCGAAACTGTTGTAGCGCATGTAGCCGACATTCTGCGGGAGAATGCCGTAGTCGATACCGCCGACCGACAGGTAGTTGAAATTGAAGTAGTACTGCTCGACAAGGCGCGCGCTGTAGTCGGCCGGATAGTCGCTCCACCACTTGCGATAGTAAGATGTGGCAAATGAAGAACTGAGGTTGGTGTGGCCGTCGCGCAGTTCATTGAGCATGTCGGAGCACACCTCGAAAAGCTGTGAAGAATTCATAGAATTGCTTATCTTCGAAGCATAGCGGTCGTGGATTTCGTTCCAGTCAATCTGCTTTTCGGCAAAGAAGCAGTAGTGCTGATCGAGGATGGTCCATAGCGCCTCGAAGTTGCCAGCGGGATCATTGTCCCACTCCTCGATAGGGTGGCATGATACGGAAGCCGTCAGAAGCAATAAGCAAGCGGCAATATGATATAGCTTGTTGATGATCATAGCAATTGGGGTCAATAAAGGGCCGATATGCGGCGGGCCTTGTTGTCAAGAGGCTTATATGGATTGATGCTCAGCCACTCGCCGGAGACTCCGATGACGAGCGAGTTAGTGATTATTCGGGTGGTGAGGTGGTTGACCGAGGTAGAGAATATGTCGCCACGGTAGCCGAGACGCAGGCATGTAGCGCCAAAGTGAATGTCGGCCGTGAGGATATTCTCGAGGCGGAAATAGTTGCCCCACCATGCGCAGTGGGCCAGGCCAGAACGGTTGCCCATGTAGACCTCGTAAAGGAGTTCGCCGTATTCAGGAGAGAAGAAGCAGCCGACGACGGGCAAAGTGGGCTGATAGCGTAGGGTGACGGGCCAACGCCACAGCTTGACGGGATAAGTGACATAGGCGGTGGCGTTGATAGTCCAAGAAGCCTCGACAGCGACGGGATTGTTGCCGTTGCGGGTGCTGTAAAGGCATCCGAGATTGAGCGAGGTGCTACCTCCGGCGGCTACCGTAAGACGGTCAAACGGGCACCAGCGGTAGGTCATGCCCCATGAAAAGGCTGCAGAAACGCGCCAGATGTCGGCATTGCGTGCGGGATTGGCCGTCTTGTCAAGGAGCAGGGATGCGGTAAGCCGCATCACATTATGGTCGGGGTTGCACCGCATGGCCTGCATGCGCTCATAGCCGAGAGCAGTGTTGAAGCCGGTATAGCGCAGCGGCGTAAGATAGGTGCTTATCACCGAGGCGTGGCCGATGTCAAGGGTGTAGGCGGAAGTGACGGGCCTTACGACAGGCTCCTCGGCACGCACACCGCTGACGGCCGCCACGAGCAGCACTAAGGCGACGAACGGCCGCATCAGATCAGAAAATGCGCTGCTGGCCATTGATTTCATCGCGTATTTCATCATCGCTCTTGTCATTGTCGGGATCATCGATAGGGTCGTCATCGGTGTCGGAGTCATCGGAGTCAACGGGAAGATCGGATTCAGAGGGATTTTCTTTCGGATCGATCTCGGTGATGTCACCGACAGTCCATGTGGTGAGGCGCTTGCCCTTGGCGCGCAGACTCTTGACTGCGATAAACTCCTCGGCATCAACTATCATAGCGGGACGGAAAGCATCGTCGCCGGCAAAAGTGACCTCAAACCGGCATCCGGGGGTGTCGGATAAAAGGAGCAGGCGCGAAGCCTCATTATCGCCGAGATAGCGCGTGCGCTTGGTGGTAGGCTCAAAAGTGAAGCGCTTGACATAGGGGTAGCCCTGATCGGCATCGTAGAGGACAGCGGTCCATACGTGGCCGGGGCGGAATTTTTCAATGCGCAGGATATTGTCCTCGTAGTGGTTGCCGGCATCGAAGGTGGAGAGGTAATACTCACCGTTGTCAAGGATGACGAGGACACGGTCGGTGCCGTGGAATTCGCCGAGGTATTGACCGCGCTTGTCATAGTTGAGACGCAGCACGTCGGGGTCAAACCACACTTCGCGTCCGCCGAGGGTAGAGACACCCTTTTCCTTGATGGAGAAGTGATGGACCTCGTTTTTAGTGACGATGTTGCCCTGCGCACCCTTGCCCTTGATGGCGAGGTCGGCAAAGTCGACGTCGAAAGTGAGGGTCTTGAGGCGTAATTTGGGCTTGAGGGTCACCTTGACCACCTCGGCCTCGCCGTTGGGATTGGCGGAGAACCAGGCGATCTTGCTACCGGGGAGTCCCTGAGTGAGGTCGTACTCCTTGTCGCGGGTGACGCCGGTTACTGCAAATCGCTTCATGTAGTATACGCCACCCTTTCCGTTCTGGTAGATGACGTTGTAGATAGTGCGGAGGTCGTTGCGCTTGAAGATGGCAATGTGCTGGACATTCTTGCCGATAAACATCTTGTCGGACACCTTGGTGACCTTGTACTTGCCGTCTTTATAGAAGATGATCACATCGTCCATGTCGGAGCAGTTTCCGATGAGCTCGCAATTGTCTTTTTTGAGAGCCGTGCCGATAAATCCTTCTGCGCGGTTGAAGTATAGGCGTTCATTGGCCTCGGCCACGTTGGCGGCCTCGATGTTGTCGAAGCTGCGGATAACAGTGCGGCGGGGGTAGGCATCGCCGTATTTCTCTTTCAGGCGGGTGAACCATTGGATGGTGTACTCGGTAAGATTGTCCAGATGGCGGTTGATTTCATCGATACGGTCACGGAAGGCTGCGATAGCACGGTCGGCCTCCTCGCTGTTGAACTTGAGGATGCGCTTCATGCGTATCTCCATCAGGCGGAGAAGATCATCGCGGGTGATCTCGCGGATGAAAGAGGGCTTGAACGGCTCCAGGCGGCGTTCGATATGAGCGAGGACATCGTCCATCGACTCACCCTGCTCAAACTCCTTATCCTTGTAGATGCGCTCCTCGATGAAAATTCGTTCAAGTGATGCGAAGTGGAGAGATTCCTGCTGCTCGGCGCGCTGCAGTTCGAGTTCGCGGCGAAGGAGCTGTCGGGTGGTGTCAACATTGTGCCGGAGGACGTCGCTAATTCCGAGAAACTGAGGCTTGTTGTCGTCGATGACGCAGCAGTTGGGCGACACGCTCAGCTCGCAGTCGGTGAAAGCGTAAAGGGCGTCGATGGCCTTGTCGGATGATGTGCCGGGGAGGAGGTGCACGAGTATCAGCGCATTTTCAGAGGTCATGTCCTCGACCTTGCGCACCTTGATCTTGCCTTTTTCGGTGGCCTTGAGGATGGAATCAGTGAGTGAGCCGGTGGTCTTGCCGTAGGGTATTTCGGTGATGGCAAGAGTCTTGTTGTCGAGCTTTTCGATCTTGGCGCGAATGCGTACCGAGCCACCGCGTTCACCGTCGTTGTACTTGCTGACGTCAATGAATGCGCCGGTGGGGAAGTCGGGATAAAGCTTGAATTCACGACCGCGCAGATAGTCGACGGCCGCGTCGATTATCTCGTTGAAATTGTGGGGTAATATCTTGGATGAGAGGCCGACAGCGATACCCTCGACACCCTGCACGAGCAAGAGTGGGAACTTGGCGGGAAGAGTGACGGGCTCAGGCTTACGGCCGTCGTAGCTTACGGTCCAGTCGGTGATCTTGGGATTGTACAGCACCTCGAGAGCAAACGGCGACAGGCGTGCCTCGATGTAACGTCCGGCGGCGGCCGAGGCTCCGGTAAGGATGTTGCCCCAGTTGCCCTGAGTCTCTACAAGCAGCTCTTTCTGACCGAGTTGAACGAGTGCATCGTTGATTGACGCATCGCCGTGGGGGTGATACTGCATGGTGTTGCCGACGATATTGGCGACTTTATTGAAGCGCCCGTCATCGAGAGTTTTCATCGAATGGAGTATACGGCGCTGCACGGGCTTCAGTCCGTCGGTGATGTGCGGCACTGCGCGCTCGAGAATTACGTATGAAGCGTAGTCGAGAAACCAGTTGCGGTACATGCCGCGCAGATGATAGCGTACGTTAGAGTCGGCCCCCTGTTCGGCAGGGTGTCCTGGCTGAGAAAAATCAGGCTCGTTGATATCGTCAATTTCGTCGGTCATGGCTGATGGTAGAGGTTACAGTACACAAAAATACGTAAAAAACGCGAGTTTTCATAATTCATAATTCACAATGC
>CAZIPQ010000038.1:0-18064 GCA_964541165.1 uncultured Muribaculum sp. | reverse complement strand
AGAAATTTCGGAGTAGCAGCCGATGTACTCCGCAAAAAGCTTAAAGTCAAGGATGGTGGCGACATGCGTCTTATCGCCACGACCACAGCCTCAGGCGACAAGATAATGCTTATATTACGGCAGTCGGCTTAGCAGATCGGCTATTGTAGTGTAATGCTCACCGGCATATTCATAGCCGGTATCGGTAGCTATGACTGAGCCTTCGGACTGTACCACAGCCTGATATCCGCTTCTGCGTAATGCACGGGCGAGCAGACGGCATTTCAGGCTGTCACCGCATATCGTGATTCCGGTATGTACCGGTTGATCGACCTGGAATGTACCTGTGGCCGCATCAAACTCCACCCCGACGCGATCAAAGTATTTACCGATGGAGCCGTCAAGCGCCAGATCTTCAGGGATTCCGGCTGTCACGCCTAACGATTTGTCCATCAACCACACCATATCGGCAAGCTGAAGCGCAATCTCAAGATCATGCGTCGACATAAATATTGACTTACCGCTGCTGTGGGCAAGCTCATGTAACAGTTTCATCATGTCGACCTTGCTCGGATAATCAAGAAAAGCCGTCGGCTCGTCAAGCAGAATTACCGGAGTATCCTGGGCAAGTGCCTTAGCTATCATGACTTTCTGCCGTTCACCGTCGGAAAGACCGGCTACATTACGGCCACGCAATGCATCTATTCCTACCTGCTCTATCGCCGCATTTACCGCTGCTTCATCCTCAGCAGTCAGTTTTCCCCAGAAACCGGTATAGGGACTACGGCCGAGACCGATGACCTCCTCGACTATCATATCCGACAGATTCGGTTTCTCAGTAAGAACTACGCTTACCACCTTGGCAAGTTCATCAGGCGTGTATTGCGACAGACTTTTACCATCCACAATAATATCGCCCCCCAATGGAGGTTGAAATCCTGAAAGCGTACGTAACAGTGTGGACTTTCCGGCGCCGTTAGGCCCGAGCAGACAGGTAAAGCATCCACCCGCCAGACTGAGGTTAATACCCGCCGCCACTACCCTTTCCGAGCCGCGCCGACGATAACCTATCGAAAGATCATCAAGCTTAATAATACTTTTCATGAGTGCAAAGATAGGGCTTTTTCATACCCTTTTGGCCTGATTGGATAATTTTTCGTACCTTTGCACCAAATTTTCAATATTATCTATTAATGAGCCACAACTTATTAAAAGGAAAGCGCGGCATTATCTTTGGCGCGCTCAACGACAAGAGTATCGCTTGGAAAGTTGCAGAAAAGGCTGTAGCTGAAGGTGCTACCATCACATTGTCAAACACTCCCGTCGCAGTGCGCATGGGTGATGTAAGCAAACTCGGAGAAAAGCTCAATGCCGAAGTGCTTCCGGCCGACGCCACCAATGTCGAGGATCTTGAAATGGTATTTGCCAAGTCAATGGAGATTCTCGGCGGAAAGATAGACTTTGTTCTTCACTCTATCGGTATGTCGCCCAATGTGCGTAAGAAACGTCTGTATGATGACATCGATTACGACCTGCTCAACAAGACGCTTGATATTTCAGCCGTATCATTCCACAAAATGATTCAGGCAGCCAAAAAGCTTGATGCCATCAACGAATATGGCAGTATCGTAGCCCTCAGCTATATCGCCGCACAGCGCACTATGTTTGGTTACAACGACATGGCCGATGCAAAGGCACTGCTCGAGTCAATCGCACGCAGCTTCGGATATATCTATGGCCGCGAAAAGCATGTGCGTATCAACACTATTTCCCAGTCTCCGACCCCGACAACTGCCGGCAGTGGCGTGAAGGGTATGGATTCGCTGATGGACTTCGCCAACCGCATGTCACCTCTCGGCAACGCTACAGCCGATGAATGTGCTGACTACTGTATCGTAATGTTCAGTGACCTCACAAAGAAGGTAACTATGCAGAATCTCTTCCACGACGGCGGCTTCTCAAGCATGGGTATGAGCTTGCGTGCCATGGACCAGTACGAAAAGAGCTTCGATCTCTACCGCAATCCTGACGGCACAATCCAGTACGGTTAATTTTTCACGATATCCCATAAAGGACAGGAGACGGTTCTCATTGAGCCGTCTCCTGTTTTCTTTATTCGAAACCGAATGTTTCACTCGCTTTTCTCTTCAAAATAGCCGGGATCCAATTCTCCGAAAGTGCGGTTTACCTGAAAGGTATAAAATATATCGCCGGCACTTAGCGGCACATGCAGGATTTCCATTGGCTTTCCTGAAGCATCCTCGGTAAAGCTGCAATGAAGCACATTTCCTTCGATCTTAATATCAAACCATTCCCCTCTCCAATGATGATATACATCATCAGGTGTTTCAGTATTTCCCGCAAAAATCGCAAACCAGAATGTCTTATAGTTGCGGCATTCAAAATCAATGGTGCCACCTTTATAATTGACATAAATCTGCCTGTTACGGGCGTCATAGCTGATATCTTCAGGAGAATAATTCTTGACTGTCCATTCCATCGGGTCCCAGTCTCCGTCCTTATCATTACATGAAGTAAAAATGGAGGTTAACATACAGAGAATAATGAGCAACCAATTTCTTAGTATCATCATAAGCGATATCATTTGATTGGCGTATCTTTTACGATTGAGATGAGAGAATAGCGGCAGTTGCTGTCATCGGCAGGAGGATTGGCCAGGATAGTTTTCTTAACGCGCAATTCATACGCATGACCTTTCTCATATTCAAATCCTTCAATCAGGCCATAACAAAGGGAGGACCATTCGGATTCTCCCCGTTCTTTTACCAACATGCACTCTATGGGATGTTCCCGCCTGTCATCACACCAATGGTATGTGATACCGGTCTCTTCCGATACTGACATGGTGATCTTTTTAGTCACATCTCCCGGTTCATCGGCAAGGCATCCGGCGAGAGATAACAGTATCGTGAAAAATAATAGTTTTACTAATGACTTCTTCATTTCATTATTTTTATTGGTTTACATCATAAAGATGTGGAAGAATGGAAAAGACTGCATGAAGCCATGCAAAAAATCACCACGTCAGCCTAAGACCTATGGGAACAGATATCATAAATTCATGCTGCTGCCAGTAGGACGGCAGTATGCTGTGATTGTCAAACCAATATCTTACAGACGGCTCTATATACAAGCTGAAGTCAGGAGTAATGGAATATTGCGCACCCAATCCGCCAAATAATGATACATAAGGCTTTGATGACAATTCGGGAAGCTTATCGGGTGCCGCAGGCGATGTTACCCATCTGACAGATGTGGTTGACCCAACGGGAATTTCAAACGAAGCTCCGAATGTACCGTATAAAGTAAATGCCGATTTCCTGTAAAAATTATAGTTAAGCTTTAACGGGATTCCTATATAGGATGTCTTTACCTTCCTATGTGCATCAATGGCCTTTCCGATATACCGGATATTGGTAGACATGAGTGTATATGAGATTCCTGTCTCAATGCTAAGGCGAGGATTCAATGTTTTGTTTATATTGATTCCCAATGTCAACGGCAGTTCGTTATCGACTTCTTCCATTATCTCATTGAAGTCCGGATGGTCAGGATCAGTCACAGGGGGCATCGGGTCGCTCCATATTGGTGGCTCTGCATCTAACGATGAGCCTTTAAATACGCTTAAATCCAACATACTGCCGGTCATACTGTACTGCACTCCGACTGAAAAGCCCTTGGCCTTTGTCGTTGAAGCCAGAAGAGGCTTGTAAGTGCTTATACTTTCCTTTGGAGGCGCAATGACAGGAGCCGGTGGCACCATGGAATCGGTGTCCTCACTCGGTATTGTATCCGGCTTAGTATTTACAATCTGTATCGTTATCTCTTTATGGACTGTATCGGCAACCGGAGAGGAATAAGCTTTCGATGGTAAGCACTCCTCGATGATATCAATCACTGCTTGTTCTCCGACACCCTCCGCCGATGATGGCCTGCTCACTGAAGGCTCCTGTTCTTTATCATGCGATGCGATAACAGGAGTATCCCCTTTTCTGTCACGCAAAAGCAGCCAACTCACGCCTGACAACAGGGCCAGCATAATCAGTCCGAGCTTAACGCGACGCTCCTGAATCATCTTCTTCAGCATGACACGCGCATGATAAAGCTGTGAGGATGATGAGTGGGGAGCTATCCCGAGTATCTTGCCGATCTCATTATGGGTTTTATTTTCAAGTATGGCCAGCTTGAATATATTTCTGTAGCCTTCAGGGAGATGCTCGATCAGCTCCGCCAGCTCCTTATAGGATAGTATCTCTTCAAGATCGGGAGTTTCCGGAATATCATGTTCCTCGTCCAGGATCTGCATTATGTCCAGTCCGCCGAGATAGTTCAGGGATAAGTTTTTCATTATCTTTCCCATCCAGTATTCCAGCTTATCCTCGCTCCTGACATCCTTTATCCGGGTAAAGATGATGATGAAACCATCATGAAGTATATCTTCGGCAGCGGCTGTATCACTTATATATCTGCGGATAAGACTCAACATCTTATGGCTGTAACGGCGATAGAGAAGCGCCATCGCTTCCCTATCGCCCGCAGCACATAAACGTATGATGTCAGAATTATCCATATCGCTACATTTATAAGACGGCTAAAACATCATAGACTGCATCAGTCATAAAAATTTAACATTTATAAAATTTAGGCCGGAAGAAATAACTCCCGGCCTATCCAATAATTATTAAAACTATTATGAATTAAAAAATCTATCCTTTAGAACAGAGGGAAAGTTTTGGTGGTATATACATACTTCTCCTCAAATACAGGCTGTGACATGGTAAACATCAGAATACCCTGAATGAAAAACAGCAGTTCGAAGATACCGCATGTAACCAGGGTCAGCACTATCGCAATAATTCCGGCAGTATTCTTTCCAAGATAAAAATACTGGATACCGAGTCCACCCAAGAATATTGCAAGCAGGGCGGCAACTCCGCGGCTCTTGCCTGAAGGACCGGGATTAAATACATTGTCAACCTGAGGGGTATTGTTATCAGTCATAATAAAACGTTTTTAAGTAATTTGACTTACAAAGATAAGCCAAAAATCATATCAATCATTATATTGTCATGACTTTTTATCACCGCTTGTCAAAATTACCTTCGTAGAAGTTGATATATGCCTTATTTACAAGTCTTATACCGCCGGGTGTGGGATAGTTTCCGGAGAAATACCAGTCACCGGGGCATGACGGAACAGCTTTGTGAAGTCCCTCAAGCGACTGGAAGATAATCTCCACCTCGGTAGTCGTATCAGCCGGACGAAGCATTTCGGCTATCTTTTCGGAAATCTCTTTGTCGGTAAACGGAGCGTAAATTGCCTTAACGCAGTTTACAATCTCATTGTCAGGTTTATTTTCATTTGCCCGACATTCATCGTACACAGTCCGGAGCAATTCGTCCATACCGCGCTCCTTGATAAGAGCTACGGCAGCCCTGAAAGCACAGAACTCGGCCATACGCGACATGTCAATACCATAGTAATCAGGATAGCGCACCTGAGGCGATGAGCTGACAATGACAATCTTACGCGGATGCAGACGGTCAAGCATGCGTATGATCGACTGCTTAAGGGTTGTGCCTCTCACTATCGAGTCATCAATCACGACCACAGTGTCGACACCATCTTTCACAATGCCGTAAGTAACGTCATATACGTGTGCTGCCAGGTCATTTCGTGACTCACCCTCGGCGATGAAAGTGCGCAGCTTGATATCCTTTATGGCAAGTTTCTCGATACGCAGCTTTTCATTCATTATCTCCGACAACACTTCGGGAGTCAGCATATCGGCCTGCGACGCACGCATTATACATTGTGCCTTGTAGTTGTCAAGATACTTTTCAAGTCCCTCTATCATTCCGATAAAGGCAACTTCAGCTGTATTGGGGATAAACGAGAACACGGCATGGCGCAAGTCATGACCTACACTGTCAAGTATAGGCTCGGCGAGCATACGTCCGAGAGCCTTACGCTCACGGTATATCTCGGCGTCACTGCCGCGGGAGAAATAAATACGCTCAAAAGAGCAGCGCTCGTTACGACCTTCCGGAAGTATTCGCTCTACATGCACGTCACCATGTTTTGACACGATGATTGCAGTACCGGGCTGTAGTTCCTTGACATCATGACGCGGCACATTCAGGACAGTCTGTATGACAGGACACTCCGACGCAACCACCACAATCTCGTCATCGTGATAGTAAAATGCCGGACGTATACCGTGCGGGTCACGCAAAGCCCACATATCTCCCGAGCCCAGCGCACCGCATATCACATATCCACCGTCCCATTGCGGAGAGGTCGCCTCAAGTACAGGACGCAGATCGATATTATCCTCGATTGCTTTGGTCAGCCGGCGCCCCTGCATCTCATCTGATGCAAACTGATGATACAGCCTGTTGTTCTCCTTGTCAAGGGCATAACCGAGCTGTTCGAGGATAATGACTGTATCTGAGTAAATGCGCGGATGCTGTCCCTTGTCAACCACCGAGCGGAAAATCTCATCGACATTGGTCATATTGAAATTTCCACACAGCATCAACGACCGTGAGCACCAATTGTTACGTCTCAGAAACGGATGTACGTAATTGATACCGCTGCGGCCTGTTGTCGAATAGCGCAGATGCCCCATATACACCTCACCTACAAACGGCGCGTTGGCTTCGATCCATTGAGGGGATTTTTCAGCTATGTCAGCCTGCTCGATCTGATGGTTGACTGTGGAAAAAATCTCCTGAATGGCACCGGAACCAAGCGCTCTCTCCCTGAAAACATACTCACACCCTGCGGGAGAGTGCATTTTAATCACACCGATACCGGCCCCCTCCTGGCCTCGGTTGTGCTGTTTCTCCATAAGAAGATACAGCTTGTTGAGACCATAGAGGCAGGTACCGTACTTTTCCTTGTAATACTCGAGTGGCTTTAACAGGCGTACCATCGCCACGCCACACTCATGTTTTAGTTGTTCCATTATAGGGTTTTAAGATACTCGTCAATTCCCTGGGCAGCCTTGCGTCCTGAAGCGATACACTTAACTACCAGTGACGCTCCGCTGGCCACATCGCCGGCAGCAAAGACTTTCGGGCAAGAGGTCCGGCATGAAGAATCAGTCTTGACATTGCCACGTGCATCCTTGTCGACACCGAGCTGTTCCAGCAAGCCCTCAGCCACAGGATTGGTAAAGCCCATGGCAAGCAGGACAAGATCGGCAGGCAGAGTCTTCACATTGCCCGTATGTACCGGAGTCATGCGGCCGGTAGCCGGATCGGTAGTCCACTCCACTTCCTCGACTTCAGCAGCGGTAACTTTGCCGTCAGCACCTACAAAACGTCGTGTATCAAGCAGCCAGTAGCGTTCACATCCCTCAAGATGTGAGCTCGATGTCTTCAGTACCACGGGCCAATAGGGCCATGGGGTCGCGGGATTGTCATCAACAGGAGGCTTAGGCATAATTTCAATCTGAGTGACCGACAGAGCTCCCTGGCGGTTGGCAGTGCCGACACAGTCGCTGCCTGTGTCACCGCCGCCGATGACAAGCACATGCTTGCCGCGGGCCGTAATACGGGCATCACCCTCTATCTCAGCACCGGCATTCACACGGTTCTGCTGCTGAAGCAGCTCAAGGGCAAAATGTACTCCGTCAAGATCACGACCTTCCACCTTCAGGTCACGCGGAACTTCAGCACCTATGGCTACGCATATAGCGTCATATTCCTCAAGCAGTGCCGAAGCAGGAATATCGATCCCGACATTAACTCCTGTGCGGAATTCTATACCCTCCTGCTCAAGAAGCTCAAGACGACGGTCAATGATGCTTTTGTTAAGTTTGAAGTCAGGTATACCGAAGCGGAGTAAGCCGCCGACAGCTTCATTTTTCTCAAATACGGTCACCGAGTGGCCGCGCTGATTAAGCTGGTTGGCAGCGGCAAGTCCGGCAGGGCCGGAACCTATCACAGCTACCTTACGGCCGGTACGGATCTTGGGGATACGTGGATGAACGTAACCCTCGTTAAAGGCACGCTCCACAATAGCTGCCTCATTCTCACGTATGGTCACAGGCTCATGCTGCTTGTTCAGCACACAGCCCTTCTCGCACAGTGCAGGACATACACGGCCCGTGAACTCGGGAAAGTCATCGGTAGCCGTAAGAAGTATGTATGCTCCCTTTATATCATTTTTATAGAGACGGTCCTGCCATTCAGGCTGACGGTTGCCCAGCGGACAGCTCCAATGGCAGAACGGAACGCCGCACTCCATGCAACGTGAAGCCTGCAGGCGACGGTCCTCTGAATTCAATGTCTGTTCAACTTCGCCATAATCCTTCACTCGGTCGTTGACCGGACGGTAACCGGCCTCCTTACGGTGAATAGTCAAAAACGCTTTTGGATTTCCCATGATGTTATATTATTAAGCGATTTTTACTCATATAGTCAGTCTCGTTCCACTTTAGCCAGTTTCTGCTGCAACTTAGCCATTTTCTCGTCGTGGAGCACTTTCTTATACTCGATCGGGATAACCTTTATGAACTGGTCGACATACGTCTGCCAGTTATCGAGCATTCTTCCTGCCAACGGGCTATGTGTATGCTTATAATGGTTACCGATCAGACGGTACAGCTCACGGTTGTCAGCCATATCCTCTATCAGCGACAGCTCGACCATCTCCATGTTGCAGAAATAGTCAAAGTCACCGTCAGGATTCCATACATACGCGATACCTCCGCTCATACCGGCGGCAAAATTACGCCCTGTAGGACCGAGTACCACGGTGCGGCCACCGGTCATATACTCGCAGCAATGGTCACCTACACCCTCGACTACGGCAGTAGCGCCTGAATTGCGCACGCAGAAACGCTCTCCTACCCGGCCATTGATGTAGATTTCACCTGATGTGGCGCCATAAAGCAGTGTGTTGCCTGCTATTATGTTATCTTCAGGAGTAAATATGGTACCCTTCGGCGGAACTATGACAATCTTACCTCCTGACAGGCCCTTGCCTACATAGTCGTTTGCATCACCTTCAAGACGGAATGATATGCCGTGAGCGAGGAAGGCACCGAAGCTCTGTCCGGCCGATCCGCGGAATGTGCAGAGGATCGTGTCATCGGGCAGTCCGGCATCGCCATACTTCTTGGCGACAACTCCTGACAGCATGGCACCTACCGAACGGTCGGTATTGGCAATCGGGAATTCAAGTTCGACAGGCATCTTGTGCTCGATAGCCGGGTATGCTCGGCTTATCAGCTGACGGTCGAGCACATTCTCGATGTCATGCTTCTGAGCGGTTACATTGATAATCGCGTTGGTTGCAGCCTCTTCAGGAACAAACAACAGGCGTGAGAAGTCAAGCTGAGAAGTCTTGTAATTGTCATTATCAGGCTTAACCATCAGCATGTCGGCACGACCTATGATCTCGTCAAGTGAGCGCACACCTATTTCAGCAAGAGTCTCACGTATTTCACGGGCAAGGAAACGGAAGAAATTTATCACATATTCCGAACGGCCTACAAAACGACGGCGTAACTCCTCATTCTGCGTGGCAACGCCCACAGGACAGGTATTAAGATGACACTTTCGCATCATGACGCAGCCGAGTACGATAAGCGCACTGGTGGCAAAACCATATTCCTCGGCGCCGAGCATGGCCATGATGATGACATCACGGGCTGTTTTCAACTGACCGTCGGCCTGAAGTTTCACCTGACCGCGCAGATTATTGAGTACAAGTGTCTGCTGGGTTTCGGCAAGACCGATCTCAACAGGCAGACCGGCATAGCGGATAGAGCTGGCCGGAGATGCTCCGGTACCACCGTCACTGCCGCTTATAGTAATAAGATCGCTCTTGGCCTTGGCAACACCGGCGGCGATAGTGCCTACTCCACTTTCTGACACCAGTTTCACGCTCACCTTGGCTTCAGGATTGACATTCTTAAGGTCGAATATCAGCTGAGCAAGGTCCTCGATCGAATAGATGTCATGATGAGGCGGAGGTGAGATAAGTGAAATTCCCGGAATTGAATGACGGGTCTTTGCAATGATCTGATCGACCTTGAAGCCCGGCAGCTGACCTCCCTCACCGGGCTTGGCGCCCTGTGCTATCTTTATCTGTATCTCGTCGGCATTGACAAGATATTCAGCCGTAACACCAAATCGGCCGGAAGCGACCTGCTTGATAGCGGAACGAGCCGATGTTCCGTCGGGACGCGGCTGGAAACGCTCGGCGAGTTCTCCGCCCTCACCCGTATTACTACGGGCTCCGATGGCATTCATGGCTATACCGAGTGCCTCATGTGCCTCACGGCTGATAGAGCCGAATGACATGGCACCGGTGACAAAGCGGTGCATGATCGATTCTTCCGATTCTACCTCTTCAACAGGCACGGGAGTGCCTTTGCGGAAATCAAGGAAGTCGCGGATAAATATCGGCGACGGCTTATTGTCGATAATCGAAGTAAACTCCTTGAACTTCTTGTAACTTCCCATACGTGTTGCCAGCTGCAGGGTCGCAATAGCCTCGGGAGTCCAGGCATGAGATTCGCCATCCTTACGGAATGAATACTGGCCGATGTGACGCAGCGGCTGCTCATCATCAAACAGTTCAGAATAAGCCTCTGCATGAGCACGCAGGATGTCCTGACTCAATTCAGCCATGCCGATACCGGATATCTTGCTGACGGTACCGCCGAAATATTTATCGGCAAGTTCATTAGAGAGTCCTACAGCCTCGAAAAGCTGAGCACCCTTGTAACTGGTAAGGGTCGAGATACCCATCTTGGACATCACCTTAAGCAGACCCTTGTCGATGGCCTTTATATAATTACGCTCGGCTGTATGGAAATCAAGCTGAACCTCCTTACGCTCCACAAGATCGTTAATTACGGCAAATGCCAGATAAGGATTGATAGCGCTCGCACCGTAGCCTGACAGAAGCGCAAAGTGCATCACTTCACGCGCGGCAGCTGTCTCGACGATAAGAGCAGTCTGGACACGTTTTTTGCGCTCTATCAGATGATGATGCACCGCTGAAGTGGCAAGGAGCGCAGGTATGGGAGCATTCTCACGGTCAACGCCGCGATCGCTCAATACGATATAATTGCATCCTTCGTCAACCGCTTTCTCGGCTTCGGCACACAGTCGTTCCACACCTTTTTCCAGACCCTCGGCTCCTTCAGCAACCGGGAAGGTCATGGCGAGCTTACGGGTGTTGAAGCCCTTGTATCGGAGGTTGCAAAGGATGTCAAGCTCCTGATTGGTGATGATGGGTCGTTTCAGCAATACCATCTTACACAAATCGGAACTCGGCTCAAGCAGATTGAGATTGATAGCACCGATGTATGAGTCAAGACTCATCACAAGCTCTTCACGCAGCGGGTCAATAGGTGGGTTAGTCACCTGGGCGAAGTGCTGACGGAAATAATTGAAAAGCAGCTGAGGCTCCTTTGAGAGCACGGCAAGCGGTGTATCGCAGCCCATGGAGTTGACAGGCTCCTTGGCATCAGCAACCATAGGAGTGATTATCTTCTCAACCTCCTCACGGTTGTAATAGAAAGCGTGGAGCTGACGTGCGAAATCATCGACACTGTTGCCTACCTTACGTCCGCTGCTTATCTCGTCAAGGATGATACGGTTGCGCGACAGCCAGTCACGGTAAGGGAATTCCGAAGCCAGTTTCTCCTTCAGTTCCTGATCGTAGTATACCTTACCCTCTTCCATGTCAACCATCAGCATCTTGCCGGGACGCAGACGGCCCTTGGCCTTGACCTCCGAAGCCTCAAACGGCAATACACCGATCTCGGAAGCGATAACCATAGTATCATTTTCGGTAATCAGCCAGCGGGCAGGACGCAGACCGTTGCGGTCAAGCATACCGCCGGCATAACGGCCGTCGCTGAACAGCAGTGTGGCAGGACCGTCCCAGGCCTCCATGAGGATTGAATGGAACTCATAGAACGCCTTTAACTCAGGAGATATAGGGTTCTTGTCATTGAATGATTCAGGAACGAGCATTGCAAGGGCATGAGGCAGACTCATGCCACCCATTACGAAAAATTCAAGCACATTATCAAGTGACGCCGAGTCACTCATCGCAGGCTGAACAATGGGTGTCACGTCATTATCACCCAGTGTCTTGGGATGCAGCACACATTCGCGGGCCTGCATCCAGAGGCGGTTGCCCTGAATGGTATTGATCTCACCGTTATGACCGAGCATACGGAACGGCTGTGCCAGTGACCATGTCGGGAATGTGTTGGTACTGAAGCGCGAATGTACAAGCGCCATGCCTGTCGTGAAGTGAGGATTCATCAGGTCGGGGAAGTAGTAGCGCAACTGAAGGCTTGACAACATACCCTTATAGATGATGACACGTGATGAAAGTGACACGATGTAAAATGCCTCCTTCCCTTCCAGTGAGGATGCAGCGATCTTTTTCTCTATACGACGACGCAATACATACAGTTTGATATCCAATGGCTCGTTGGTACGCTCATCGGCGATAAATATCTGCTTTATCACAGGCTCGGCCTCACGTGCAACCGGGCCAAGCATCTCATTATTGACCGGTACATCGCGTACGGCTATAAGCGACAGGCCGAGCTCTATTGCCTCGCGCTCGATGATATCGAGTATTTCCTGACGGGATTCCTCATCATGGGGCAGGAACACGAGTCCGGTGCCATAACGGCCTTTCTCCGGTACGGCGATACCTTGAAGCAGAATAAATTCATGAGGGATCTGCACCATTATACCTGCGCCGTCACCTGTCTTGGGATCGGCGCCCTCAGCTCCACGGTGCACCATGTGTTCGAGGACCTGCAGGCCCTTCTCAACCAGCTGATGTGACTTGATGCCCTTTATATTGACAAGCAGACCCACACCACAGGCATCATGCTCATAGCGCGGATCATACAGACCGCGACAAGCGAGTGGCTGATTATTTTTCATACGTAAAATAAGATCAGAATAGTAAATGGAATTAAAAGGCCCGGGTGTCATCGCTGTCGCCATGACACCCGATGCCATAAATATTTATGCTTTATCAGCGGATAAAGAGCAGTTCACGATACTTGGGAAGCGGCCACATCTCGTCATCGACCATAAGCTCCAGCTTGTCGATATGATAACGGATCACATCCATGCACGGCAATACGTTGTCATGATAAGCAAGAGCCTTCTCACGCTCGTTTTCAATCATGTTTGCAGCCTTACGTGCATTCACCATCTTCTTGACCTCCTCCATGATTATCGCCATGTGCTTTGACATACGCTCGATGGTGTCAAGGTCAAGCTGTGCAAGCTTGTCGCCCTTCTCATTGGGGAACAGAGTCTTGAGTTTGAATACATTGTCAGTAAGTACCGACTGATAGCGTATAGCGACAGGGATAATGTGGTTTACGGCAAGATCACCGTTCGCACGGGCCTCAATCTGGGTCTTTTTGGTGTACATCTCCCACTTAATCTCATTGCGGGCTTTCAGCTCCACTTCGTTAAACACTCCGGTCTGCTTGAACATGTCAACCGATGACTTGCTCATATAAGAGTCGAAGATTTTCGGAACGTTGGTCTCGCAGTCGAGTCCGCGACGTGCTGCCTCTTCCTTCCACTCGTCACTATATCCGTTGCCGTCGAAATGGATAGGCTTGCTGTAAGCGATCAGTTCCTTGAGCTCTGATACGATAGCATGAACGAGAGTCTCACCCTTTTCAATACGTGCATCGACCTTTTTCTTGAAGTCCTCAAGCTGCTCGGCTACTGCGGCATTAAGCGCGATCATGGCTGAAGCACAGTTGGCTGATGAACCGACGGCACGGAATTCGAAACGGTTGCCGGTGAACGCGAAGGGAGAAGTACGGTTGCGGTCGGTGTTGTCGAGCATAATCTCAGGAATCTGATCCACATCAAGCTTCAGGCCCTTCTTTGATGAAACATTTATGAGCTCATCGCTCTCACTGGTTTCAAGTGCGTTAAGAATATCGGTAAGCTGTGAGCCGGCGAAAATCGAGATAATTGCAGGAGGTGCCTCATTGGCGCCAAGACGATGAGCGTTGGTAGCCGACATGATCGAAGCCTTCAACAGACCGTTATGACGGTAAACAGCAGCCATTACATTGACAACAAAAGTAATGAACTGAAGATTGCCCATCGGAGTCTTGCCGGGAGCAAACAGCAGCACACCGGTATCAGTACCGAGGCTCCAGTTGTTGTGCTTGCCTGAACCGTTAATGCCCGAGAACGGCTTTTCGTGAAGGAGAACACGGAAGTTGTGACGGCGTGCTACCTCAGCCATCACTGACATCAGCAACAGGTTGTGGTCGTTGGCAAGATTGGTCTCCTCAAATATAGGAGCGAGCTCAAACTGGTTGGGTGCAACCTCATTGTGACGGGTCTTGGCAGGAATACCGAGTTTATGGCACTCTATCTCAAGATCAAGCATGAATGCCTCAACGCGTGAAGGAATAGCACCGAAATAGTGGTCCTCGAGCTGCTGGTTTTTAGCACTTTCGTGGCCCATAAGAGTGCGGCCTGTCATCACAAGGTCGGGACGTGCCGAATAGAGAGCTTCATCTACAAGGAAGTATTCCTGCTCCCAGCCGAGATAAGAGTTTACATGATTTACCTCGGGATCAAAGTAGCGTGCAACTGCGGTAGCAGCCTTGTCGACACTATTGAGCGCACGAAGCAGCGGAGTCTTGTAGTCAAGTGACTCACCGGTATATGAAATGAAGATAGTCGGGATACAAAGAGTCTCGTCAAGGATGAATGCCGGTGAAGAGATATCCCAGGCTGAATAACCACGGGCCTCGAAAGTATTGCGGATACCGCCGTTAGGGAAGCTCGATGCATCCGGCTCCTGCTGAACGAGCAGTTTACCGTTGAATTTCTCTACAACACCACCCTTGCCGTCATGCTCGATAAAGGCATCATGCTTTTCAGCGGTGCCGTCGGTCAGCGGATGGAACCAGTGAGTATAGTGGCGGGCACCGTTATCAATAGCCCAGCGACGCATACCGTCGGCCACACTGTCGGCAATATCACGCGAAAGCGGCTTTTTATTGTCGATGGCATCAACAAGAGCATCGTATGTGTGCTTGGGAAGATATTCAAACATCTTCTGGCGGTTAAACACATACTTACCGTAGTACTTTTCGGGACGCTCTGCCGGTATTTCCACCGGTACTGCCTTGCGGTCAAAGGCCTCTTCAACCACTTTAAATCTCAACTTTGACATAACAAGTAATTATAATAATGATTAAATTTGAATTCTTTAAAATTTAGTCTGACCGATACGCTTTACGGCCTCAAGAGTGGCCTCGTAGCGTCCGAACGCAGTCAGTCGGAAGTAACCTTCACCTGATGGTCCGAAGCCGGATCCGGGGGTGCCGGCCACATGACACTTTTCAAGCAGGGCATCAAAAAATTCCCATGAGGTCATTCCATGAGGAGTCTTTATCCAGATATATGGAGAGTTGATACCTCCGAAAGCTTCAAGTCCGGCCTTGGCCGCTCCCTCAAGCAATACGGCGGCGTTACGCATGTAATATGCAATCGTATCGGCAACCTGACGTCGGCCCTCCTCGCTATACAAAGCCTCTGCGGCACGCTGGGAAATATAGCTTGCGCCATTGAACTTGGTGCATTGGCGGCGGTTCCATAAAGCATGAAGCGAAACCTGTTTTCCCTCACCGTCAACTCCCATCAATGTCTTTGGGACAACAGTATAACCGCAACGTACACCGGTAAAACCTGCTGTCTTTGAAAAACTGCGGAACTCAATCGCCACCTCACGCGCTCCTTCGATCTCATAAATGCTATGAGGGACATCATCCTCATGAATATATGCCTCATAAGCAGAGTCAAACATGATAAGCGCATTGTGCTCACGCGCATAGCGTACCCACTCAGCCAACTGATCGCGTGTCAGCGCAGTACCGGTAGGATTGTTCGGATAGCACAGATATATCACATCGGGAGCTTTCTCCGGAAGAGCCGGAACAAAATCATTTTCAGCCGTGCATGGCAGATATTCTATATTGCTCCAATGTCCGTCAACAAGCTCACCGGCTCGGCCGGCCATCACATTCGTATCTACATATACGGGATACACAGGATCGGTAACAGCTATACGGCAATCCTTGGACAATATGTCACCGATATTGCCGGTATCGCTCTTGGCACCGTCGCTGATAAAAATTTCAGAAGCATCCACATCAATGCCACGGGCCTGATAATCAAACTCGGCTATCTTGTCACGCAGAAAGGCATATCCCTGCTCCGGACCGTAGCCGTGAAAAGATTCTATACTGGCCTCATCATCGACAGCACGATGCATTGCCTCAACCGCCGCTTCACATACAGGTGACGTAACATCGCCGATACCCATGCGGATAATGTCCACTCCGGGATGTGAGGCCTTGAATGCCTCTATACGCCGTGCTACTTCCGAGAATAGATAACTTGCAGGAAGCTTACAGAAATTATCGTTAACCTTAATCATATCTTAAACAATCATTTTTACCTTAATCTTAAACTCTGTCAGTGGTGCCTGAAGTAAGTGCCGTCAAACACAGTTGCCGCAGGACCGGTCATATACACGTGATTGTCACTCTCCCTCCACTCTATATCGAGATCTCCACCAAGCAGATGTACCGTAACATGGCGTGACGTGCGCCCGGTGACCGCCCCTGCTACTGCGGTGGCGCAGGCACCTGTGCCACATGCCATCGTCTCGCCGCTTCCGCGCTCCCATACCCGCATCCTGATCTCTGTCGGCGACAGCACTTCGGCAAACTCGATATTTGCACGGTCAGGCCAAATGGTATGGCATTCAAGACGACGGCCCAACGAGTGTACATCCACATCGTCGAGCCGCTTGACATATATTACTCCATGGGGGTTACCCATCGACACCGCCGTTATTTCAACCGTGGTGTCATCGATAGTCACAGGCAGTTGGATTGCCCTCGGCCCGGCGTGCACAACCGGAATTGCTGCCGGATCAAATACCGGCTCGCCCATATCGACGGTGACAAGCCCTACATGACCTTCGTTGACATGCAACGTGAGATATTTGATGCCTGACAAAGTTTCCAGTGTCACCGATGTCTTGTCAGTAAGGCCATGTTCGTACACATATTTACCGACACACCGGCTGGCATTGCCACACATGCGGGCTTCCGAGCCGTCAGCATTATAAATAAGCATCTTGAAATCGGCGACATCCGAGGGGCATATCAGAATAATGCCGTCACCTCCAACTCCAGTATGGCGATCACTCATCTCCACAGCCAGTTCCTCAAGGCGTGGGGGCAGGTTATCAGGGCAATAAATGTATATATAATCATTGCCGATCCCGTGCATCTTAGTGAATCTTATTTCGCTCATATTACTGAGATAATATTAAGAAAACTGAAATTCGATGCAAAGATAAGCATAAAGTCAAAAACTACAATACTTATTTTGTATTTTTCTCAAAAAAACTTTATTATGATTGCAAATTGGCTTTATTAGTTATATCTTATTGTATGTATATACAAAAAAAGGTGCGATCTGTATCGATCGCACCTTATTCTTGATAACGGATTAAAACCTGATTATTCAACTCGGGTAACTATCTTGTCAGCCTCGGAGTCATAATCGACATATATGACATGGCCATCCTCGATAGCGGCATTGATTATCATCTCAGCCAGGGGATCCTCAAGATACTTCTGGATGGCTCGCTTAAGCGGACGGGCACCATACTGCGAGTCATATCCCTTGTTGGCGATATAATTCTTGGCAGCCTCGGTAATCTCAAGCTTATATCCCAGGCCCTCCACTCGCTTGTAAAATCCGGCAAGCTCAATGTCAATGATACGGAATATCGCATCCTTGCTCAGCGGATCAAACATCACGATGTCGTCGACACGGTTAAGGAACTCCGGTGAGAACGCCTTGTTAAGAGCTTTCTGGATCACTCCATGTGAGTAATCTTTCTCCTCCGAAGGCTGACGTGTCGCAAATCCTACGCCCGAGCCGAATTCCTTCAACTGACGTGAGCCGATATTGGAGGTCATGATTATGATGGT
>CAZIPQ010000037.1:4707-18111 GCA_964541165.1 uncultured Muribaculum sp. | reverse complement strand
TATGGATGAGGAGCTTTTTCTCGTAAATGTGGCAATTATGTCAGCGAAGTGTTGTGACGAAACGCGAATTGATAGTATTTCAATAAATTAATGTTTATTAACTGAGGATTGCGTCTTTATGTGAAAAAGTTGTATAATTTTGCGAATTAAACCATAAATTGTTATCACACGATGCGTATTCTGCAATATCTGACAATTGTTGCCGGTATTCTGCTCACTTCATGTGGAGGTAGCAGTGACTCGGCATCAGCCGATAAGACTTCACCTGACGTGCAGCGTGATCTTGGTGACGGAGTGAAAGTCGCCGAGGTAACTACCATGAAGCTTGAAGAGTCTGATTTTCATCATGATATAGTGAGCAATGGTAAACTCACAGCCCGTGAGCATGCCGATGTAGCCTTTCGTTCTCCAGATATAATCGCCGAGATATACGTGAAAAACGGTGATCGTGTGCAGCGTGGACAGCGGTTGGCTCGGCTTGATATGTTCAAGTTGGAAAACAATCTGCGTCAGCAGGCCAATGCGCTTGATCGCGCGCGTCTTGACATGCAGGACGTGATAATCGGTCAGGGATATGATCCGTCAAAAATGGAGTTGGTGCCGGAGGAGGTGAAGAAACTGGCTGCCGTGAGAAGCGGACTGGAACAGGCCGAGGCCAGCTATAACAGCACGCGCCGTGACATAGAGGATGCCACTCTTACAGCTCCGGTAAGCGGAGTGGTGGCCAACCTCACCGCAAAGCCCCATAACATGGCGTCGGCCTCGGAGCCGTTCTGCCGTATTATAAATGACGGAATGATGGACGTGGAGTTTACGGTGCTCGAAAGCGAACTGCGAATGATCAAACCCGGCGATGAGGTGCTTGTCGCTCCATATTCCGGTGGCGAGGCGCGCCATGGCCGCGTGACAGAAATAAATCCTATGGTCGACACCAACGGACTGGTAAAGGTATGGGCATCGGTAGGCGGCGGGAGCGGCCTGATCGACGGTATGAACGCCCGTGTCAATGTCAAGCGCTCACTCGGTCGTCAACTCGTGGTGCCGAAGAGCGCCGTCGTGTTGCGTTCGGGCCGTCAGGTAGTGTTTACGCTTGACAAGGATAAGGCCATGTGGAACTATGTGCGCACCGGTCTTGAGAATCTGGAAAACTATACCATAGAAGAGGGTCTTGAACCGGGCATGGAGGTTATCGTGACCGGTAATGTCAATCTTGCTCACGAGGCACCGGTAAAAGTAGTTAACCGATAGCGCCTCGAATCAAGATGCGATAAAATTCGATATGTCCTGCTGTCGTCGCGCAGGAGGTGATGGCAAAACCTACTTACAATGACGAGGCAAATCGGGTCATTGCAGTAGTTGATATTAAATGACAAAACTTCTATGGTAAGATATCTACTTGAACACCGTATAGCGGTCTTGATGACCTTTCTGGCCCTGGTGATCCTGGGGTGTGTCACTTACGTGACGCTGCCAGTGTCGCTGCTCCCCGATATTGACATCCCGCATATTACCGTGCAGATGACCGAGGAAAATGTATCGGCCCGTGAACTTGAAAACACGGTTGTGGCGCCTGTGCGCCGTCAGTTATTGCAGGTGTCGGGGCTTCAGGATCTTAAGAGTGAAACCCGTGACGGATCGGCCGTCATACGCCTCACGATGGACTACGGCGTAAACACTGATCTCGCTTTTATTGAGGTCAATGAGAAAATCGACGGAGTGATGACCAATCTGCCTTCGGGCGCGTCACGACCTAAGGCTGTGAAAGCGAGTGCCACCGATGTTCCGGTACTATATCTTAACCTTACCCTGCGTGGCGACCGTGAAGGCGATGATGATGCCTTCATGATGATGGGAGAGGTGGCCGACAATATCGTGCGCCGCAGGCTGGAGCAGCTTCCGGAGGTGGCTATGGTCGATGTCACCGGTATTCCGGGCCGCATGCTGCGTATCACTCCGCGTAATGATGCGATGGCTATCGCCGGTGTTACGGTCGAGGATATTGAAAGCGCGCTCAACGCCAACAATGCCGAGCCCGGCAGCATGACTGTGCGTGACGGCTATTATGAATATAACATCCAGATCGCCAACTTGCTGCGTACTCCTGAAGATGTCGGACGTATCAAGCTGCGCAAGGGTGACCGTGTGCTGGCTCTCGGCGATCTTTGTGATGTGGCGCTTGTGGGCCGTACGCCTGACGGATATTCTATTTATGACGGAAAGAGAGCCATCACGATGGCCGTCATAAAGCACAGTCGCGAGAGCATGGCGTCGATGAAAAAGGCGCTTAATTCCACGATCGACTATTTTTCCGAGCAATATCCTGATATTGAGTTCACACAGAGCCGCAATCAGACTGAGTTGCTGGAATTCACCATCAGCAATCTCGAGCAGAATCTCATACTTGGTCTTATCCTCGTCTTCTTTGTGTGTCTGCTTTTCATGGGCGACCTTCGCTCACCGCTGGTTATCGGAATCAATATACTGGTGGCGCTTGTCGTGACATTCCTGCTGTTCTATCTCTTTAAGGTCACGCTCAATATCATATCGCTGTCGGGCCTTATTCTGGCGGTGGGTATGATGATTGACAACTCGGTGATAGTAACCGAAAATATCACTCAGATGCGTCATCGGGGCATGTCGCTAACCGACAGTTGTATAGCGGGTACCAACGAAATGATCACGCCGATGCTCAGTTCGTCTCTTACCACAGTGGCAGTATTTTTGCCACTGATATTCATGAGCGGTATTGCCGGCGCTATATTTACCGATCAGGCTTTTTCGATAACGGCCGGTCTGGCTTCGTCCTACGTTGTCGGCATCACTTTGTTGCCTGTATTGTATTTCTTGTGTTACCGCAACACTACGTTGCGTCCTGTTACGCGAAGCAGCGGCGAGTGGATGTTGCGTGCCTATGATCATGGAGTCGACTGGGTGTTTGCCCACAAGGCCCTTTGTCTCATAGCGACTGCCGCCGTATTACCGCTGTGTGTCATCATGTTTGTGGTGATGCGTCATGAGCGCATGCCGGCTATTGACCACAGTGAGACCCTCGTAAGGGTTGACTGGAACGAAAATATCAATCTTGATGAGAATCTGCGCAGAGTAGGGCAGGTGACCGCATCGGTCGACTCGGCGGTTGCCGAACACTCGGCTGCCATAGGCATGCAGGACTATATTCTCAATAGTGATAATGACATGTCAGCCGCAGAAGCTGATATATACCTGAGGGTCGACAACCCTGACAAGCTTGCCGGCATGCAGGAGAGGGTCAGCCGCGAAATAACTTCGAAATGGCCTAAGGCTACCGTAAGTTTCAGCGCACCTGAAAATATCTTCGAGAAGATATTCAGTTCCGATGAGGCTGCTGTTGAGGCACGTATATTCCCGGCCCGACGCGGTTACGACCCGGGTGTGGAGGCGTTGACCTCGCTTCATGCGCGTCTTGCCGACGCCACCTCTTCCGACCTGTCGCCCATCCCTATGCGCGAACAGCTCAACATATCGGTCGACCGGGAGCTTCTTGCCATATACAATGTGGACTATCAGGAGGTGCAGCGGGCACTCCGCACGGCATTCAAAGGCAACAGCGTGACTACGCTACGCTCCTATCAGGAGTACATTCCCATTCATATCGCCGGCCGTGAGTCAAATGTCGAGGAGGTACTCAACTCTACTTTACTGAAAGCACGTCCTGACCGTAACGGAGTAAGGGCAGAGGTGCCGTTGAGCCGGCTCATCAATGTACAGCGCGCCCATGACCTGAAGAGCATCACTTCCGGAGCTGCCGGTGAATATGTCGCCGTGGAGTGGAATGATGACAGCCGCGCACGTGAGGTGATGACAAGCGTCAGAACAGAGGTAAATGCCGATCCCGACTACGAAGTGTCCTTTACCGGCAGCTTCTTCTCCAATGAAAAGATGATGCGTGAGCTTATGGTAATACTTGCCGTGTCACTCCTGCTGATGTATTTTATCCTGTGTGCCCAGTTCGAAAGTTTCATGCAGCCGCTTATCGTGCTTCTTGAGATTCCGGTCGATACCGCCTTTGCGCTTATTACCTTATGGATATTTGGACACACTCTTAACCTGATGTCGGCCATCGGTATTATTGTCACGTGCGGTATCGTGGTCAATGACTCCATCCTCAAGCTCGACGCGATCAACGAACTGCGCAAGACCGGAGTGCCTCTTATCGAGGCTATCCACACTGCCGGACGCCGTCGTCTGCGACCGATTGTCATGACTTCGCTTACTACGATATTTGCCATGGTGCCTCAGCTGTTTGCATCCGATATGGGCTCGGAACTCCAGCAGCCTCTTGCCATAGCCATGATCGGCTCTATGGTCATCGGTACTGTCGTCAGCATATTCATAATTCCGTTGGTATACTGGTTCATATACCGTAAATCTTCATCAAAATGAAATTACAGATACTGACATCACTTATCATAACTGCGGCCCTTACCGGTTGCGCCCCAGGATCAGGCGACTCATCGCTGCGATATGTCGATTATGAGCCCCAGATCGATCTTGGCGAGATGGATGACATCTCATCCAAGGTGCGGGTCGTCAGGGTGATACGCCCGGAGCTCACCGATACGACTATGCTGGTATATCCGCATATATCGGCGATTGATGATAAGTATATCTATATCGGGGAGAGGGGTGATGTGTCGGCCTGTTTTAAGTTTGACATCGCTTCCGGTAAGGCTGTTGACCGCCTATATCGTCGCGGGCCCGGTCCGGATGAATATCAGGCCATTGCCACTATGGCCTATGACAAGTCTACCGGAGGATGGGATGTGCATGATTATTTCCCGAACAAGCGTATGATAACTTATGACAGAGATCATAATATGACTGCAAGTCATAAAGTGGATTCTTTGTTCTGGATAAGACCTTCAGCCCACGGTGGATGGTGGGCTGTCAACGATATGCTGTCAACTGAGAAAAATGACGGCATGAAGCGCATAGTATATCATTATGATAAAGACTGGAATTCTCTCGGCTCCCGGGAATTTCCCTCATGCCGTTCGGATGTGCGCATAACAGGACAGGGATTCAATGACGGAGTATTCACGATGGGCGGCCGCGACTACGTGTTTGTCAATGACACAGTGATGGTATATGAACCCGATACCGATAACTTCGTTCCTTCGATCGCATTTAATCTCGGTCGGTTTACATGGGAGGGTAATTACGATCAAAAGGGTTACCGGGAAGCTCTTAGGGCCGGAAAAATCGCTCATCCTGACATTACGTTCAATGACCACTATCTGTTCATGTGCCATGCTATCATGGATAAGATGAATACTTTTGACATATATGATCTTGACAATGGCAAGCTGGTCTATCGTCACAATATTCCCGGTGAATATAACTTTAGCGAAGGCTTTCCTGTGGAGGTTGACGGTGTGACTATGTATGGCTGGCCAAGGGAATTTGTCAATGACGGACACTTTTTCCTGATTATCAGTGAAAATGCTATCAGTGAGGCCACCGGTAGTGATGAAAGCAATCCTATCATCGTAGAAATTGAGTTGCAATGAAATTAAAAAGACATATAAGAAGTTTGTCGGTAGCCGCCATTATGCTTGCGGCTGCACTGACTGGGCAATATGCCGGTGCTGTGACGCTTACACTTCAGCGGACTATCGAGTTGGCCAATGACAGCTCTCTTACCGCTTTCCGCTACCAGAATCTGTTCATGTCGAGCTTCTGGGCTTACCGCAGTTTCAGGGCCGACCGTCTGCCGAGTCTGTCGCTGTCGCTTGTCCCTGCCCGCTACAACCGCTACATCACGCAGCGCTATGACTCCAACCAGAATATAGATGTGTTCCGCAGTCAGCAGAACTACAGCGCTTCAGCCGGACTCAGCATACAGCAGAATCTCGACCTTACCGGCGGTACGTTTTATATACAGAGTGATCTGGAATACATGCGTAACTTCGGATCGATGACCAATACGCAGTTCTCAAGCATACCGTTCCGTATCGGTTATCAGCAGAATCTGCTCGGCTTCAATGCCTTCAAATGGGAACGTCGCATCGAGCCGCTGAAATACGAAAGGGCGCGCAAACAGCTGGTATATAATATGGAAACCGTGTCAGAGTCGGCTGTTACCTATTTCTTTGCCGTGGCTCTTGCTCAGGCTGAATACAAGCTTGCACAGGACAATATGGTATCGTGTGACACACTGTATGCCATCGGTGAGCGCCGTTACCGTATTGCCGGTATCTCGCAGGCTGAGTTGCTTACGCTGAAACTTGACAAAGTCAATGCGGCCAATACCCTTGAGAATACCCGCATGTCACTTAAGAGAGCCATGTTTTCACTGGCATCATTTCTCGGAATGGATAAGAATACCGAGATCGAAGTAGTTTTGCCGGCACGACCCGGTGAGGTGGATATTCCGGTTGATGCGGCGCTTGCGCATGCCAAGGCCAACAGCCCAACACTGCTGCAGAACCGCCAGACAATTCTTGAAAACGAGCGAGACGTGAACCGCACGAAAGTAGAATCACGCTTTTCGGCAAACGTCAATGCAAGCGTCGGCTTCAATCAGGTGGCTGATGAGTTTGCGCATGCCTACCGCAATCTCCTGCGTCAGGATCTGGTATCAGTGAGCATAAATATCCCGCTGATTGACTGGGGAGTACGCAAGGGAAAGGTCAACATGGCCCGTAACAACTTAAATGTTGCCCGTATCGCCGCCCGTCAGGATGAACTTGCACTGGAGGAGGATGTCGTGATGACTGTCAGCGACTTCAATATACGGCAGCGCTTGATAGCAAGTGCCGAGGAGGCGCTCGATCTGGCCGAAATGGCCTACGAGCAGACCCGCCAGCGCTTCATCATTGGCAAGGCCGATGTCAATAGTCTTACGATGGCTCTCAACCGCCAGCAGGACGCCAATAAGAATTACATTTCAGCTCTTCAGAACTACTGGCTGAGCCACTTCAAGATACGTCGCCTTACATTGCACGACTTCTCTACCGGAGTCTCGATAGCCGATGAGTTTGATTATTCACAAGGTCTGTATCGTTAATCCCAGCTGATTACTTTTATGAAGCAACGTTATAGTTCATTGCCGTCATTTACCGTCATTGTCTCGTTTATCGCCGTGGCACTGATGGGGTGTGCGCTGTTGCCGTTGCTTCCAGTCAAGCTTGCTCCCTCCGAAACGCTTCCGAGACTCACTGTCAGTTTTTCGATGTCAGGCAATTCTGCGCGTGCCATCGAGAGCGAGGTGACGAGTAAGCTGGAGTCGATGCTGTCGCGTATTAAGGGAGTAAAGCATGTCAGCTCACAGTCATCCAACGGTAGCGGCAGCATCACGCTTGATCTTGACCGTCATGCCGATATCGACATAGCCCGTTTTGAAGCGTCGACCATAGTGCGTCAGGCATGGGCCTCGCTTCCCGAAGGTGTAAGTTATCCCGTAGTTGCGGCACGTCAGGTCGATAACAAGGCCGGCAAGCCGTTCATGACGTTTAACATCAACGCCCCGGCCAATCCCGTGGAGATCATGAGTTATGCCGAAGACAATATCAAACCGGCCATTTCACGCATAGCCGGCATAAGCAAGGTGGAACTCAGCGGTGCCATGCCTATGGAATGGCGACTCCATTATGATATTGACAGGCTTAATGCTCTGGGTCTTACTCCGTCAGATCTTCAGAAAGCTATCAGCGACTATTATGGCAGTGAATTTCTCGGGATGGCTCCTCAGGGGGCTGAGGATGGCCAGTGGATAAGGCTCATGAGAGTGCCTGGAGGTGATGCTTCAACCTTTGATCCTACACTGATTACGGTGACTTCTTCCGCTACATCGGCGGTATTCACGCTTGACAAGCTCGTCACAGTGAAGCATATCGAAGGGGAGCCGCGCAGTTATTTCCGAATCAACGGCCTGAACTCGATATATCTGAATCTTACGGCTGAAGAGCAGGCCAACCAGATCAAACTGAGCGCCGAAGTCATGGAAGAGATGGCTGCGCTTGAAAAGGCCATGCCTCCGGGCTACATGGTCAAAGTCAGCTACAATGCTACCGATTCGATTAATAAGGAGCTTGACAAGATATATTTCCGCAGCGGTCTTACGGTGCTGATACTGCTGCTGTTTGTGGCGCTGATTACCGTCAATCTGCGTTATGTGCTACTTATCACAATAGGACTTACAATCAACATGGCCGTGGCAGTGGTATTTTATTATCTTGCCGGAGTCGAGATTCAGCTGTATTCTCTTGCGGGCATCACCATATCGCTTAACCTGATTATTGACAACCTGATAGTGATGACCGATCACATCACGCGACGTCATAATCTGCATGCGTTTACGGCGGTACTGGCAGCCACGCTTACTACGATAGGCGCCCTGTCGGTGGTGTTCTTCATGGATGAAAAGACGAGACTCAGTCTTCAGGATTTTGTAATTGTCGTGATAATCAATCTTGCCGTGTCGCTGGCTGTAGCTTTGTTCCTTGTGCCGGCTCTTGTTGAGCAGCTTGGAATACGACGCCGACGCACAGGTGCCGGCAGTCGTCTGCGCCGCAGGATCATGGTGGGGATTGCCAGGGTGTATTTCCGGTTTATCGGAGTAGCGCGCCGTCACCGTGTTGTGCTGCTTGTTATCCTTGTCATTGCATTCGGCATTCCCGTATACATGCTGCCTGACAGGATTGAGGGTGAGAGTATCTGGCACAAGACATATAATGCCACACTGGGTTCACAGCTATATCGTGAAAAGATACGTCCCGTGACAAATGTCGCTTTGGGAGGAGCCTTGCGCCTTTTTACCGAGAAGGTCTACAACGGCAACTATAACGACCGTACTCCGAGTGAGCCGTCGATAAGCATAAACGCCACTTTGCCCAACGGAGCAACTCTTGATCAGATGAATGTGCTTATCAAGCGCATGGAGAATTACCTTGCCAGTTTTGACGGAATACGCCAGTTCCAGACATCAATCCCGAGTCCGCGGCGTGCTTCGATAAATGTGCTTTTTAAGCCTGAAGTGCAGTACTCCTCATTCCCGTATCAGCTTAAATCGGATGTCATCAGCAAGGCCCTGACACTCGGCGGCGGCAGTTGGAGCGTGTATGGTCTGGAAGATCAGGGCTTCAATAATGATGTGCGTGAGAATGCCGGTAATTACCGCATACAGATGACAGGATACAACTATGACGATCTGACGGACTGGGCAAAACGTATGTGTGACACCCTGCTTACTCACCGGCGCATCAAGGAGGTCACTGTCAATTCGGAGTTTTCCTGGTTCAAGGATGACTATACGGAGATGTATCTTGATATTGACAAGGAGGCTTTGTCAGAGGCCGGCATAACCGTGGGACAGCTTTTCCAGGCGGTACGTCCTGCATTCGGACGCGAGATGATGGCCGGTTCAATCGATGGCGCTGACGGGGCCGAAGCGATCAGGCTGTATGCCGTGCAGAGTAGCGAATATGATGTGTGGGGACTTATCAACCGTCCTTTCAAAATCGGCAATCGGGAGTTTAAGCTCAAGGATTTTGCGTCGGTACAGCGACGCATGGCGCCGCAGAATATAGTGAAGAAAGACCAGGAATATGTACTGTGCCTTCAGTATGAGTATATCGGATCAAGTATTCAGGGTGAACGTATCATGAATAAGGATATTGATAAAATCAATGAGCTGATGCCGCTCGGCTACAAGGCCAAGAGTGACCGGTATAACTGGCGTGGCCGTGATACAGCCGGCAATTACTGGCTGCTTGTACTGGTGCTGGCCATAATATTCTTCACATCGGCCATTCTGTTTAACTCGCTTATTCAGCCGCTTGCCATAATCCTTGTGATACCGGTATCGTTTATCGGGGTTTTCCTTACGTTCTATCTGTTCAACATACGGTTTGACCAGGGCGGTTTTGCCTCGTTTATCCTCTTGTGCGGTATCACGGTGAATGCCGCCATATACATTATCAACGAGTACAATTCACTGCGTAAGCGTTATCCGCTGATGTCGCGTCGCCGTGCCTACGCCAAGGCATGGAACGTGAAGGTCGTGCCGGTGATGCTAACGGTCGTGTCGACGATACTCGGTTTTATTCCATTTATCGTCGGTACGGGGAAGGAGTCATTCTGGTTCCCGCTTGCTGTAGGCACGATGGGCGGCCTTGTCATGTCGCTAATCGCTATATTTATCTATCTGCCCGCGCTGGTATTGCCTCGTGAGCCGAAGCGGCGTGCAGCAGCTGAAAAATAATCCGGAAGCTTGTCATACTTATGATTTTTTGCCCGCGTCACTTGATAATGTGGGAGTAAGTGCGTATCTTTACACTGAAAATAACAGTGTGTAACTATAAATCTGAAACACTATGAAATATAATGAGATAGGTCGCACCGGTATGGTTGTGTCGGAACTGAGTTTCGGCGCTTCGTCACTCGGCGGAGTGTTCCGCAATATTGATGAAGGTCAGGCTATTGATGCAGTGTATGCCGCTATTGACGGTGGTATGAACTTCATTGATGTATCGCCTTATTACGGCCACTATCGTGCGGAGACAGTGCTCGGCAAGGCTCTTCGCGGCATCGATCGCAGCAAGTATTATCTGTCGACCAAAGTCGGGCGTTACGGCAAGGACGGCGTAAACACCTGGGATTATTCAGGCAAACGTGCTACCGAGAGCGTTTACGAAAGTATGGAGCGTCTTGGTATCGACCATATTGACCTCATAAATGTACATGACGTCGAGTTTTCCGACTTTGACCAGGTTGTCAACGAGACATTGCCTGCTTTGGTGGAGCTTCGTGACAAAGGCGTGGTAAGCCACGTGGGCATAACTGATCTTCAGCCTGAAAATCTCAAGACCATCATAGACCGAGTACCTGTTGGTACGGTTGAGAGCGTGCTCAATTTCTGTCATTATACTCTCAACGATGACATGATCGTTGACTATCTCGACTATCTCGAAGAGCGTGGCATCGGAGTCATAAATGCTTCTCCGTTGTCGATGGGCCTTCTGTCGAGCCGTGGAGTGCCTGACTGGCACCCCGCACCCAAGCCACTCGTCGAGGCATGCCGCAAGGCTGTCGAGTATTGCAATGCCAAGGGATATCCTATCGAGAAGCTTGCCATGCAGTTCTCGGTCAGCAATCCGCGTATAGCTACCACACTGTTCAGCTCGGCCAATCCTGACAATGTCCGCAAAAACATAGAGTATGTCAGCGAGCCCGCTCCGGCAGGACTCATCGAGGAGGTTCGCGCCATTATCGGTGATCAGCAGCGTGTGCGCTGGGCCAATTCATAACCGTGCCGTTTATGGATTACACTATAATTGATGCACATGCCCATCTATGGCTTAAGCAGGACACTGTCGTCGACGGAAAAGTCATAAAGGCTTTACCTAACGGACGCGCCATGTTTATGGGCGAGGAGAGGCAGATGCTGCCACCCTTCATGATTGACGGCCGTAACTCAGCCGAGGTCTTTCTGTCAAATATGGATTATGCTCAGGTGTCGGCTGCCGTGATAACCCAGGAATTTATTGATGGTCTGCAGAATGAATACCTGTATGAGGTGCAGCATCGCTGGCCTGACCGTTTCTTTGTATGCGGTATGTGTGAATTCCGTAAGCCGGGCTATCTTGAGGAAGCTAAGAAACTCCTGGACTCAGGTTTCAAGGCCATAAAGATACCGGCACAGCGGCTACTGCTGCCCGAAGGCAGGGTGTGGCTCACATGTCCTGAAATGATGGATATGTTCCGTCTTATGGAGGAGCGTGATGCCATACTGTCGATTGATCTTGCCGATGGCGATACTCAGGTTGCCGAGATGGAGGAGATCATCAAGGCCTTCCCGCGTCTACGCATTGCGATAGGTCACTTCGGTATGGTTACCACCCCCGGCTGGCTGAGCCAGATACGCCTTGCCCGTCATGAGAACGTGATGATTGAGTCGGGCGGTATCACATGGCTGTTCAATTCGGAGTTCTATCCATTCAAGGGAGCCGTGAAAGCTATCCGCGAGGCTGCCGATGAGGTGGGTTTTGATAAATTGATGTGGGGCTCGGACTATCCACGCACCATCACGGCCATTACCTACCGCATGTCTTATGACTTTGTCATAAAGAGCGATGAACTCACTCATGAGCAGAAAGCGGCTTTCCTTGGAGAAAACGCACGCCGTTTTTATCGTTTCGGTGACCTGGTGAAGCTCCCGTATGTAAAAAATATGTCAGAATAAACGTTTTTAACAATATCACAATATGTTAGCAGTAAAAATATCAGCCCCCGGTAAGGTCGATGTCGTAGAGTTGGCCAAGCCTGACTGCGGGCCCGATGAAGTGCTTGTAAAAATTCATTATGTAGGTTTCTGTGGATCTGACCTCAACACCTTCCTCGGCCGTAATCCTATGGCAATCGAGTCGGTAATCCCCGGTCATGAGATAGGCGGTACAGTAGCAGCCATCGGCGACAAAGTGCCTGAGGGCCTGTTTACCGAAGGCATGAGTGTCACTGTCAATCCTTATACATCGTGCGGCAAGTGTACCTCATGCCGCTCCGGACGTCCCAATGCCTGCCGCAGCAATCAGACACTCGGTGTGCAGCGCCACGGTGCAATGTGTGACTATATCGCCGTGCCCTGGAGCAAGGTGATTCCCGCTCCCGGTATATCTACCCGTGATTGCGCGCTGATCGAGCCTATGAGTGTGGGCTTCCACGCCGTAAACCGTGCTGAGGTCACCGATATAGATACAGTGATGGTGATAGGTTGCGGTATGATCGGACTGGGTGCGGTAGTGCGTGCTTCAATGCGTGGCGCTACCGTGATCGCTGTCGATCTTGACGATGAGAAGCTTGCGCTTGCCCGTAAGCTCGGTGCCACTTACACTATCAACTCGGCTACTGAAAAGGTGCATGACGTGCTTACTGAAATGACCGGAGGCGACGGTCCTACAGTTGTCATTGAGGCTGTAGGCAGCCCTGCCACTTATGTAATGGCGGTTGACGAGGTCGCTTTCTGCGGACGTGTGGTATGCATCGGTTATGCCAAGGCCGACGTATCGTTCCAGACAAAGTTGTTCGTACAGAAAGAGCTTGACATACGCGGATCACGTAATGCTATGCCGGCCGATTTCACCGCCGTCATCCGTTATCTGCAGCGTGGTGACTGCCCTGTTGAGCCGCTGATAAGCGCTATCGTTACTCCCCAGGAGGCTCAGGAGGCTCTTGAACGCTGGGCTGCCGCTCCCGGTAAGGTATTCCGCATCCTCGTGAAGTTCTGATTTTCAAGACTTACTACATATAACAGGCTGAGATCCGCCGCGTCTCAGCCTGTTATTTTTTATCCTATGATCTCAGTTGTTGTATCTGATCCTGAACTTATTGAGTAGAAGCTTGAAATTATCCTGAGCAGTAAGGCAC
>CAZIPQ010000037.1:0-4607 GCA_964541165.1 uncultured Muribaculum sp. | reverse complement strand
TGCAGTAGTTTCGGGCCGTGCGCTCCGAAATTCCATGACTTTCCGCCCATTCTTTTGCTGACACGTATTCCATATTATCGGCAAGATTTATATTCGAAATATGGAGTAAAGATAGCAAAACTTGCCGGTATCGGCAAGTTTTGCATATAAAGGATGGGTAAAAATTGAAGATCAGTTTACACGCATGCCGCGCAGATACAGGTCGGTTATGACCGGCGTGGCGTAGGCGTAAGGAATGTAGTCGATCGACTGGATAGGGCGGGTAATGTAGAAGTTGGCCACTTTACCGCGTGCTATCGAACCGTAATTGTCACCGAGCCCCATTGCATACGCACCGTTCAGTGTAGTCGCATTGAATGACTGTTCGGGAGTAAGTCGCATTTTTATGCATCCGAGGGCTGTCACCATACGCATGTTGCCTGATGGTGATGAGCCCGGGTTATAGTCGGAGGCGAGAGCGACAATAGCGCCTTCGGCGATAGTCTTACGTGCGGGCCCATAGGGCATGCCGAGAAAGAATGAAGCTCCGGGGAGCATTGTGGCCACAGTGTCGCTTCCGGCAAGCAGTGAAATCTCCTCATCACCGATGCGCTCAAGATGGTCCACTGACAAAGCGTTGTGTTTTACGCCTACCTGTACGCCTCCTGATACATCAAGTTCGTTGGCATGGATTTTCGGACGCATGCCGTAGCGGGCAGCAGCCGTCAGGATACGGTCAGTCTGCTCGACGGTAAAGAAACCGCGGTCGCAGAACACGTCTACATATTGTGCCAGACCCTCGGCGGCCACGGCAGGCAGCATTTCGTTGATCAGCATGTCGACATACTCTTCCTGACGGCCGGTATAAGCGCGTCCTACTGCATGTGCGCCAAGGAAATTGGCCCTTACGGTGACAGGTGACGCGTCGGCAAGACGTGCTATTACGCGGAGCATCTTAAGCTCGTCGGCAGTGTTCAATCCGTAACCGCTTTTGATCTCAATGCAGCCGGTACCCATGTGCATCACCTCGTCAAGGCGTTCATGGCTCTGACGGTATAGCTCGTCCTCAGGGGTCTCGTGCAGTCGGTCAGCCGAATTAAGGATGCCACCTCCACGTTTTGCTATTTCCTCGTAGCTCAGTCCGTTGATCTTGTCAATAAATTCCTGTTCGCGGCTGCCGGCATAAACGATGTGGGTGTGGGAGTCACAGAATGACGGAAGCAGAGCACCTCCGCGGGCACTGACTATCTCTTCCGAGCCGTCGGTCACCGGAAGGGTGTCCATTGTGCCCCAGTCGACTATCGTGTCGCAGTCGGTACGCAGCCACGCGTTATGAAGCACCTCGAAGGTGCTCATCTCCGCGCCGCGCTTATGACTGATACCCTCGCCGGTAATTCCGGCGAGGTGTCCTATATCGGTAATTATCATTGTCAGGGATTTTCACGTATGAACTTGACCGAAGCATCAATGAGGGGCGACATCACGGTGTCGTTGTCGATAAACGGTACCACACGGCGATATTCCTTGTGCCATTCCTCAAGCTCAGGCGAAGTGCGCAACGGACGGCGCAGGTCAAGAGCCTGTGCGGCGTTGAACAGCTCTATTGCAAGCACACGCTCGGTGTTGTCAACGATACGGCACAGCTTGGTTGCCGAGTTTCCTCCCATCGATACATGATCTTCCTGGCCTTGCGATGACGGGATCGAGTCGCAGCTTGTGGGCCAGCACAGTCCCTTTGACTGGTTGACAATAGATGCAGCGGCATACTGCGGTATCATGAAGCCGCTGTTGAGGCCGGGATTGGCGACAAGAAACGACGGTAGTCCGCGGGAGCCTGATATGAGGCGGTAGATACGACGCTCCGAGATATTTGATAATTCTGACATGGCTACCGACAGGAAGTCCATAGGCAGGGCGATAGGTTCGCCGTGGAAGTTTCCGGCCGATACGATGATATCCTGTTCGGGGAATATTGTGGGATTGTCGGTGGGACTGTTGATTTCGGTCTCGATAACCTGGCCTACATAGTTGAGCGTGTCCTTTACGGCGCCGTGTACCTGAGGCATGCAGCGGAAAGAATAAGGATCCTGTACATGTTTCTTAGGCATGCGGATCAGCTCGCTTCCTTCAAGATGATGGCGCACCGCACGGGCTGTGGCAAGCTGTCCCGGATGAGGACGCACTGCATTGACTTCGTCGCCAAACGGCTCTATGCGTCCGTCAAAGGTGTCAAGAGACAAGGCACCGATCTTGTCGGCGAGGGCGCTGAGACGTCGTGCGCGTAGGATGGCGTAGACTGCATGTGATGACATGAACTGAGTGCCGTTGAGCAGAGCCAGGCCCTCTTTTGATACAAGTTTAACAGGTTTCATGCCCAGCTCGGCGAGGACTTCCGAGGCTTTGCGGCGCTCACCTTTGTAGTTGACTTCACCGTGGCCGATCAGCGGCAAACACATATTGGCGAGAGGCGCCAGATCACCTGACGCTCCGAGTGAGCCCTGCTGATATACAACGGGCAGAATATCATAGTTGAAAAAGTCGACCAGTCGCTGTACTGTCGAGAGTTGTACACCCGAGTTACCGAATGACAGCGACATGATCTTGGTGAGAAGCATTATTTTTACTATCTCAGGATTTACCTCATCACCGCAACCACATGCGTGCGACTTAACGAGGTTCTCCTGAAGTTGCGACAGGTCATCGGCGCCTATCGAAATATTGCACAGCGAACCGAAGCCGGTCGTAATGCCGTATATGGGTGTATCGCAGTTTTTGATTTTCTCATCAAGATATTCCCTGCATCGGGTAATTAGATTTACAGATTCATCACTTAGGGCGAGTTTCATGCCCTTGTCGATAATTTCCCCCACACGCTCGATAGTAAGGCGTGCGGGGCTGATATGGTGTATCATATTTTAAGGATAAAATGAATTATATTAAATGTTGTTCAGTGCGTTTTCGACCACAGAATCGTCGGCAATATTCGGGAGGGTGACTTTCAGGCCTGGCGTGCGTGCCATTTCTCGCTTGATAGCGGAGATTGCGCCTTTGTTTCGGGCCCAGCTGCGGCGGGCGATACCGTTGTTTACGTCCCAGAGCAGCATCTCGTCGATATGGCGTGCGGCATCATCGCTGCCGTCGATCACCATGCCGAAGCCTCCGTTGATTACCTCGCCCCAGCCTACGCCGCCGCCGTTGTGGATCGATACCCATGTGGCGCCGCGGAATGAGTCGCCTATCACATTGTGTACCGCCATGTCGGCGCAATAGCGTGAGCCGTCATAGATATTTGATGTCTCGCGGTAGGGAGAATCGGTTCCTGATACGTCGTGATGATCACGCCCAAGCACTATCGGCGCGCTGATTTCGCCGCGTGCTATCGCATCGTTGAATGCGCGTGCTATCTTGGTGCGTCCTTCCGAGTCGGCATAAAGTATTCGGGCCTGTGAGCCTACTACGAGATGATTGCGGCCGGCTTCCTTAATCCAGTGGATGTTGTCGCGTAGTTGACCGTGAATCTCTTCCGGAGCTTCGGCAAGGATTCCCTCAAGTACGCGGGCTGCGATCTCATCGGTTTTCGCAAGATCGGCAGGATCACCCGAAGTACATACCCAGCGGAACGGTCCGAAGCCGTAGTCGAAGAAGCCAGGTCCCATGATGTCCTGTACATAAGAGGGATAGCGGAACGATCCGTCCTCATTGACAATGTCGGCGCCGGCGCGCGAAGCCTCAAGCATAAACGCGTTGCCATAGTCGAAGAAGTACATGCCACGTGCCGTTAGCTTGTTGATTGCCTCTACCTGACGACGGAGAGAAGCCTGCACACGGCGGCGGAACTCTTCGGGATCCTCAGCCATCATCACCTTTGACTCCTCGAAAGTAAGTCCTGCGGGATAATAGCCTCCTGCCCAGGGATTATGGAGTGATGTCTGGTCGGAGCCGAGATCCACGCTTACGCCGTCAGCGGCGAGACGTTCCCACAGATCGACTACATTGCCCTGATAAGCCAGCGATACGGTCTCACGGGCCGCACGTGCCTTGGTCACGCGTTCCATCAGTTCGTCAAGCGAAGTATACACCTCGTCGACCCAACCCTGATTGTGGCGTGTGGCAACCGCCTTCGGATTGACCTCTGCCGTCACGCTGACTACACCTGCGATATTTCCGGCCTTAGGCTGCGCGCCTGACATTCCGCCGAGTCCGGCGGTAACAAATAGCATTCCGCCAAGGTCGTTTTCCCCGGGCTTAAGGCGCTTGCGACCTGCATTGAGCACTGTTATTGTAGTGCCGTGTACGATACCTTGCGGACCGATGTACATGTAGGATCCGGCGGTCATCTGACCATACTGTGACACACCCATTGCATTCATGCGCTCCCAGTCGTCGGGCTTGGAATAGTTGGGGATCACCATTCCGTTGGTCACAATGACACGCGGGGCGTCACGGTGAGAGGGGAAAAGTCCGAGCGGATGACCGGAATACATGACAAGTGTCTGCTCGTCGGTCATTTCCGACAGATATTTCATCGCAAGGCGGTATTGTGCCCAGTTCTGGAACACCGCACCGTTGCCTCCGTAAGTGATAAGCTCGTGAGGATGCTGGGCCACACGCGGATCAAGATTGTTCTG
>CAZIPQ010000036.1:11472-18415 GCA_964541165.1 uncultured Muribaculum sp. | reverse complement strand
TGTTGGTACCTTTGTAGGGTGATGTGGATTCCTTCTCACTGTTGGCATCGGCGCCGGGTGCAATAAATAGTGCCTCGCGGTTGGTGCGGTTGTTGGCATCAGCCCACATATCGGCTATGTCAGTGTAGAGATGTGCGCCATAGCTTTCCGCGTTGTTGATAAGGTCCTCGGCCGTCTCGGCGGCGAGTTTCCAATACGTGTTTGAATCCCCATACTTAGTGAGGCCGGCACGCTGTGCGTAGGCACGGGCAAGGAGGCCGAGGGCAGTTTTCTTGGTAACGCGGCCACGTTCGTCATAGAGTGGGGTGATGGTAAGATCCTTAACTGCTTCAGTCAGATCCTTAAATATATGTTCATAGAATACCTTTTCGCTGGTGCGCTTTTCAATACGTTTTGTCTCGGTAGAATTTTTCGAGTTTACCTCGTCACTGAGAGTTACAGGACCAAAGGTAGATACGAGACGGAAGTTATAATAAGCTCGGAGAACTTTTGTTTCAGCAATGAGCACCTTCATATCATCCTTATCGGCATCGGTGACTAAGTTTGCAAGATTAAGTACAGTGTTGCAATTGGCAACCATCGAGTAGCACTGCATCCACAGCTTATTGGTGGAGTTGTTGTTGGTAGAGAAGGTCTCGTAGTTGAGATCAGAACGGTATCCGTCGCCGTTTTTTGATGCTTGCCACAGGTCAGTGCCGCCTTCTGATGACAAGAGGTAGTCAGAGGAAGTGTATAACTCATAGGTTAGGGCGGAATATGATTTGAACTGGAGTTCTTTCCATGTGTCATACGCCACCGGCGTCACTTCTACGGTAACGGTGTTGTAAGCTGCCTCACATGTCCATGGAATGTGGCTATTGAATGCAGTGATGCTATAACTCTCTCCTATGGAAATACCTGGAATAGTTACTTCTCCTGCCTTTATTTCAGCCTCACCGATCGTGATTTCTTTACTCTCTCCTGTTGAAATACACTCATATACGATTTTATCGACCACGAAGTGGTTGTCGACAATTTCAAAGAGTTTCTTGATTGAATCGGAATCGATGGTATAATTATCAGGATTGAATTCGGTATTGATAGAAAGGGTGATGTTATCGCTGTTGTATCCTTTCAACTTTAGGATTCCAGGAATAATCTCACGCTTGTTTGTGCGGAGGTGGAAATAATCCGATATTGGTGAGCACAGTCGGGCTCTATGTGACCATTCGGAGTGAAATCCCTCACCTTTCGGCGATAGTGCCCTTACGAAAAACGCATATTCTGTATCATAGTCGAGATGCATGAGTTCTATCTCATGATTTTCGGCTTTGACTATTGTGTCGCGCCTGTCGCTGATATAATTGATATCGCCGTAATTAGCGGGATCATTCGGTGTGCCGTAGGCAATCTGATATCCGTAGGCATCATCTATATTTGCCCATTTTATTGATGCCGAATTTGGCGCTATAATCTCTCCTGCGATACTCGGCGATGGTAATACTCCGTCGGAAAGATAGGTGAATTTAAAGCCTGTCATTTTTGACAGATCATAATTCAGCTTCTGCTCTCCACTTTTAGGGTTAGTATATATTTGAAACAATTGGTTATCGACATCAAATGTAACCGAGTCAATGTCAATGATATGTATTTCTGCCGGAAGGTCCTTTTCCGGTTGAGTAAGGTCCTCGGTAGTATTCGGGATCAGTTTGTGTAATCTGTTACCTATAGGTTGTGCTGCAGCTGTCAGGACCAGGGCGGCCGCGAATAGTATTGTAGTCTTTTTCATTTCTTCGCTATTTTGATTGAGGTGAGACCTGAGTTAAGCACATAGACCCCGGTGGGGAGATTTGCCAATGAGATTGTGACACCGTCGCCATCTTCAGTTATTTCCACTTCCTGTAGCTTACCCGTGATGTCATAGACCTTTACATTGTCCGGGGTGATTTCGGCTTTGCCGGAAAGATGAATAAGATTACCGCCTCGATATGTCACTTCCAAATCACCTGAAGCCCTTTCGATACTGTTGATCGACGAAGATTGCGGATCAACTGTTTCCATAGATGAGAGGTTTTCGACTTCAAATTCATAGGTTTTTGCTGCAGTAGCTGCTCCTCCGGGCTCAGTCGCTGTTTTCGGAGGTAAAGTTACTTTCACTGATGTCGGAGTAAGATACATTACGGGCAATTGCCTGTCATCTTCATTTCCTCCTGCCGTAAGATCGAGGATCACTGTGCTACCATCCTTTAATGCGATGGTTAATTGGGTGGTTTTTGCATTAGTAGGTTGACACAAAATACACAACGCCAATGCGAAGGTTAGAAAAAAATACTTCATAACATGTATTAGTATTGGAATGATAAAATAGCGATAAGGTTATTGTTAATTACAAAAGATTAAGCATAAGATTACTGGGGCAAAATTACGGAATTTTTCTGTTTTACATATTACTTCAAGATGTATTTTTCGATCCAGCCGTAATTTCGGGCGGCATTGTCGCGCACCTCCGGCGCGCATGGGGTTGGGAGGTGGATCGTGACCGCGGGTTACGCGCAGCTGACGCAGCGCTTACCCGCGGCTATATCTGTACAGGCGCTATGCGCCGGGTCTTGCCGCTACGGAATATTGGCGGAGGCTGAGCAACGCGGATATCTGCGTGGCCTCAATGAGGCTGCGGAGGCGCGTATGAAGGAGCCGTCGATGTATGAGCAGCTTGCGCTGAAGCAGCCACCGGTGGCTCCTGAGGGTACGGACTGACTTTTTGCGGGGAGACGGAGAAGTATCTGGGGGATATGATGGAGGTCGTGCGGAGAATCGGCGACCTTACGGGCGCCACGCGGCGATCCGTAACGGTAAAATTTCAGTCAACTAATAGATTGATCCTAAGATATACTGAGTCATAAGATACATATCCAGAGCTATGGTATTATGCAGTTAATCAATCACTTTCACATACGGCTGATCCAAATCTCAATACCACGAAGCAGAAAAGAGTACGGTTTTTGTTCAGTTTTCAATTTCTGAACAAAAACCGTACGAATGTGGAGTGGGTGGACAGTGGGGTGTCCGGTTATTTTTTGTCGCGGGGGAGGACTTGCGGGCCGATCCAGGCGGTGATGAGTCCGCCGGCTATCATGACAAGGATCGACACGATGAGCACGAGTGTTGAACCGCCCCATCGCAGCAGCATCGGGATGAAGAATGCGCCGAGGATGGCACCGATCTTGCCGATACATGCGGAAGCACCTACGCCTGTGCCGCGGTCCTCGACGGGATATATCTGCGGGGGCAGGATAAACGTGATGAGGTGTGGGCCGGCGTTAAGGAAGAGCTCGAAGAGCATGAATGCGGTGATGGCGATCCATGTGGGCCAGTGCATGCGGTAAGCTACCAACAGAAGCACCAGACTGGCGGCCGACAGGAAGAAGCCCCATGCCTGCATCGATACATGATACAGGCGCTTCATGACGAGCAGTCCGCACAGGAAGCCTACGGCCATGATGATGCTGAGCCAGATGGTGAGTTCCACGGAGTTGCTGATATGAGCCAGTTTGGGAGCGTCGGCCGGGAGGCCATTGATGCCGAGTGCCATGATGAGTACCGGCAGGAAGATACCGATGCCATATACTCCGAGACCCTCGCATGCCCAGGGCACGCCGCTGAATACGAGTTTCTTGAAGTTGCGCTTGAGGAATGTGCCGAATGACTCGCTCTCAGGAGCGGCGGCAGCTTTTTGTTCGGGCTGTGGCATTACCACATCTTTGCCCAGGAAGTACTGGACCGATTTTTCAGCCTGCGCGTAATCGCCCTTTTCCATAAGCCATCCGGGGCTCTGGGCAAACCATATACGCGATATCAGCATGATGGCTGCAAAGCCGGTCACGATGAGAAGGAGCCACGGCCACAGAGCGGCGCTCTTGCCTTCGACGATCACGAAATAGCAGATTGCGGCAAAGATGACACTGCCTATCGAGGCCGATGCCTTGGCCACGCCTACCATGAAAAGACGCCAGCGGTCAGGCATCAGTTCCGAGATATAGTCCGAGTCAAGACTGTATTCGCCGCCGACACCGAAGCCCATTACAAACAGACACACGAGCAGTATCGGCGTAGAGTGCCAGAAGAAAGCGGCCAGAGAAGCCACGATCATCAGTGTAGGACACAGGCGGAAAAACAGAAGGTAGCCGAAGCGGTCGCTCAGCTTGCCGATAATAAGTGCGCCGATGGCGAGGCCTATCAGTGACATACAGCCGAGTATGCCCTGCATGCCGGCCGAAAGTTCAGGATGTAGTACAAGCTGCATCATGGGAATGATGATACCCACGAGTGTGGCGAGACCCTGTCCCATCATCTGGCCGAGCGATGACACGATGAGCACACGGAAGTGTCCCCAACGCAGAGGCATCGTTGCCAGGTTAATCTTAGTCCCGTTCATAAAATAAATAGTGTTGTGATGTTACTTTTTCTATAAGACAAACATCACGCGGCGCGGTAAAGTTCAGTCACGCAGAGGTACAAGCAGTGCCGCCAGTTCCCACAGCAGATACAGCGGAACAAATACAGCCATAAGGGTAAACGGATCGCCGGTAGGAGTGATTACGGCCGCCATAAAAAGCAGCACGACGATGGCATGGCGCCGGAATGTGTTGAACAGACGGCGGTGCAGTATGCCGAGCCGTCCTAATAGCCACGCCACTACCGGGAGCTCACACACAAGTCCCATGGCAAGCATCATCATCATGAAATTGTCGATATAGGAGTCGAGCGAGATGGTATTGGGAACCTCCTCGCTGATGTGATAGTCGGCGAGGAAGTGGAGTGTCAGCGGGAATACCAGAAAGTAACCCAACGCCACGCCGATATAAAACATCACATTTCCGCCGACAAACACCATGCGTACCGCCGAACGTTCCGACCGGTAGAGCGCCGGGCTCACGAATGTCCACAGCAGATACAGCAACACAGGGCATGACAGTACGACTGCAAGCCAGAATGATGTGGATACGTGGATAAAAAACTGTGATGCAAGCCTGATGTTGATGATGTCGGCGCTGAAGCTCTCTACTCCGAGGAAGCGGTAAAGAGGAAAGTCGGAACGGCACGGAGCCATTATGACCGAGTCGAATATGCGCGGCATGAAGTAAAACAGCACGACTGTGAACAGCGTCACAGCCACCGCGCCTTTGATGAGAACTGCCCGCAGCGCGTCGGCATGATCCCAAAACGAGCCTTCGGCCACCGCGGAATTACTGCTCTTCCTTTGGCTTGTCATTCTTGTCAGAGTCGCTGTTGGGGCGTGTGATCTCGTCCTGAATGTCATTCATGCCCTGACGGAAACTGCTGACTCCCTTGCCGATGCCACGCATCAGTTCGGGTATCTTGCGGCCACCGAACAGCAGCAGTACAACCAGGGCTATGATGATGATCTCGCCCATGCCGAGATTTCCTATGAGGAGGGTTATAAAGTCGAGCATATCGAATGTTTTAATGACGGTTTACGCTGATTGTCAGTGTAAAGTTAGTGACTTTCTGTAATATTACACTGATATATGAGAAAAAATAGCTAATTTTGTAGCCTAATTTAACAGATACACAATCATTTTACATTATGAAAGCATTTGTTTTCCCCGGACAGGGGGCACAGTTCGTAGGCATGGGAAAGGATCTTTACGATAACAATCCCGTAGCTCACGAAATGTTTGAAAAGGCCAACGAAATCCTCGGTTTCCGCATCACTGACCTCATGTTTGAGGGTACCGACGAAGATTTGCGTCAGACCAAGGTGACACAGCCCGCTATATTTCTTCATTCTGTAATCCTTGCCAAAACTCTTGAAAACGAGATTAAGCCCGATATGGCTGCCGGCCACTCGCTCGGTGAATTTTCAGCTCTTGTGGCTGCCGGCGCACTAAGCTTTGAAGATGGTCTGCGTCTTGTAGCTGCCCGCGCACAGGCCATGCAGAAAGCATGTGAGCTCAAGCCTTCCACAATGGCTGCCATCATCGCTCTCAGCGATGACAAGGTCGAGGAGATCTGCGCCGGTATCGACGGTGTTGTCGTTTGTGCCAACTACAACTGCCCGGGTCAGCTTGTGATCTCAGGTGAGATCGAGGCTATCAACGAGGCTTGCGAAAAGGCTAAGGCTGCCGGTGCCAAGCGTGCATTGCCCCTGAAGGTCGGCGGTGCTTTCCACAGCCCCTGCATGGAGCCTGCGCGTGCCGAGCTTGCCGAGGCAATCGAGCGCACTCCGGTTCACACCCCCATCTGCCCCGTCTATCAGAACGTGGATGCCAAACCTCACACTGATCCCGCTGAAATCAAGGCTAATCTGGTTGCTCAGCTTACAGCTCCCGTACGCTGGACCCAGACTGTCGAGAATATGGTTGCCGACGGTGCCACCGAGTTCATCGAAATCGGTCCGGGTAAAGTGCTTCAGGGCCTTATCGCCAAGATTGCGAAGGGCGTAGCTACCGAGGGTCGCCAGTAATCACTCTCTTTAGAAGATAAGCAAGGAGCCGTGTCGTTAATGACGCGGCTCCTTTTTTCAATAGGGCTAATTGTCCCTATTAGCCTAATTGGCCTTATTAGGCTAATCAGCCTGAGAGCTTTTCTTTGCTTTGACTAATGAGCCGGATGACACGGAGAAGCTGCACGTCTTGCCGATGAGTTCAGTGATGTGTACGACGGCGCCCGATGAAGCGTGGATGTCACCTTCTTTGGCGCTGAGTTCCGTGAGGTTGGCGACTGCTCCTGATGAGATGTTGGCGTCGAGGGTGTTAACAGCGCCTTTAAGTGTCGCAATGGCACCGGATGAGGCGTGAATACTGCTCTCCTTGGCCCGGAGTCCGTAGATGTCAACAGTAGCTCCCGACGAAATATCAACATTAAGCGTGGCGCATTTCAGGCCTTTGTCACACTTGAAGTTGGCGCCCGAACTACCCTTTATGGTTAAATCTCCCGAAAT
>CAZIPQ010000036.1:0-11372 GCA_964541165.1 uncultured Muribaculum sp. | reverse complement strand
TGGGCGCGCAAACGTTCTATCACATTGCCGCGATAGGCATTGACCGTCTGCTCCAGATTGCGCAGGAATTTGGGTTCACGACATCCGTCCACAATACCGTTGAGCGAGTCGGCTATCTTCTTCTCGGAGTTTTTCGACAGTGAGGCGTCGAGCAGCAGATTGGCCGCCATCTCGATTGCTTCGTAATGATCACGGAAGAGGCGGTCGACACGTGAGGACATTTCCGCAAGCGAGGATTCCTGTGCACGGTTCTCTTCATAGCGATGTTTCAGTTCCTCACGGAGCATAAGCAGCTGTCGCTCGGTCTCGGTGCGGCGGTGTGCGCTCCGCAGTCTCATCACCAGTATCACCGTCAAGAGCAATAGCGCAAGCAGCACGCCTGCACCTGCAGCCAAAAGTAGCCGTAGCTCCGACCGGCGCACCTTCATCTCCTCCTCGTGGCGGCGGGAGTGCTCGATGGAATAGAGATCTTCGTATATCTTAGACTCGGACAGCGATGCTATGAGCGAATCCTGCATTGAGGTTAGTTTCCGCTCCATATCTTCGGCCCTCCGCCGGTCGCCGTTTGCAGTGTAGATATCGACAAGCAGGCGCAACTCCTCACGGGTGAATAAGCGCGACTCGTCATCGAGGGCAAGCATGCGCAGTTCGGGACTGTCGGATGACAGCCGGCCCAGTCGTGCAAGCGAGTAAGCTCGGTACAGCAGTTCGGCATCGGTGAGATTATCCACTCCGATACTATCCGTAAGCGTCACTACTCCAGGCCATTCTCCCATGCCGGTCAACGCGGGAATACTTTTGCGGCGCAGGGCCGGATGTCCGGCAGCGCATGAGTCGATGTACTCCACACATTCCTGATATCGCTGCGCATCAGTGAGGGCATCAGCATAAATGCCTTGTGCCTCTTCATTGTCAGGGCTGCAGGCAAGGGCCATTTCTGCAAACGCCAGCGCCGAGGTCGAATTGTGGGCCGCCGTGTGGCATAGCGACATTATCATGCAGGCCCTCCCCTTTAGAGAGTCATTATCCCCAGAGGCCGATATTACCTCGTCGGCAGTTATCATCGCCTCCGGTACGCGTTGTTCGATAAACAGCATTTCAGCTTCCTGACACAACTCCTCGGCTTCACCATGCTCCACGGCTACATCATGCCCGGCGCATCCTGCGACAGATGTGCTTAACGCCATCAATACACCTATGTACAGTAATATCTTGCTTTGCATGACATTGGCGAAGTTACACATTTTCCTGACATAAGACCAGTATTAAGTGGTCAAAAACAGATGGAGAGCTGCAATTAAACGGTTTTGTCGAGAGCGTTGAGGTTACGGAGCAGGCCGGTCAGCTTCGTGCGTTTCACGGCCGATTTACCGAATATGCGCCGGAATTCGTCGGGATCCATTGCGGCAATTGTATTGCGGTCGAGGGAGAGAAATTCATCTGAGGCATGCAGTTCGCTGACATCGCCCGGCAGGGCGGCGCGGTTGTGCGGACATGCCCGCTGACATTCGTCGCATCCGTATATATGATTGCCGAGCCGTGTACCGGCGGGCAGATCGCCGCGATGCTCGATTGTAAGATATGACAGGCAACGGCGGGCATCTATACACCCGTAGCCGGTTATCGCTCCTCCCGGACAGGCATCGACACAGGCATGGCAGTCACCGCAGGTGCCGGTGCATGGCGGGTCGGCGGTAAACTGTACAGTTGTAAGGATAGTGCCGAGAAGAAAGTATGAGCCGCGGCCCGGAATGATAAGCTGGTTGTTGCGCCCGATATATCCGAGTCCCGCACGTGATGCCCAGTAGCGCTCACGCAGCGGTGCCGTGTCGACGCATATACGGGTGGTGCCGCCCCATGTAGCCTCAATGTAGCGGGCCACCGGTGTGAGACGTGAGCGTATCACGTCATGATAATCGCGTCCGTAGGCATAGGTGGCAAACTGCGGCGCGCTCTCCGGCTGCAGTCTTGGCTGGCAATAGTTGAAGGCCGCCACTATAAGCGAACGCGCTCCGTCGAGCAGCAGCCGTGGGTCGGCCCGCACCTCGTCATAGCGCGCCATGTAATCCATCCCGGCTGAATATCCGCGTTCGATCCACTGCCGGTAACGCTCCACTGCCTTCATGTCGACAGGCTCCGCGTCAGCAATGCCATAGACGGTAGCTCCCGCGTCGCGCATTACATCGGCGAGCGCCTCATTACATGGGGATGGTGTCAAACTCATAGCCTTGCTCTTTGAGCCACTCGATAGCGCGCGGCAGGGCGTAGCGCAGATTACGCTCAGCTTTTAACGAGTCATGAAATACGATTATGGAGCCGTTGCGTGCGAAGCGCTTCACGTTGCGCAGCACTGCCGGCCCGTCAAGATGGCGTGAGTAGTCGCGTGTCACAAGATCATACATCACGATATTCATGTGGCGGTTGATGACACGTGCCTGTCCCCAGCGCATTATCCCGTGAGGCGGCCGGTAGAGCGGACTGTCAATCAGATCATCAGCCTGCTTGATGTTGCGCAGATAGGTGGTTGACATTTCCTTGAAGCCCTGCAGATGGTTCATCGTGTGATTGCCCCAGCTGTGGCCACGTCGCTTGATCTCTTCAAAAAGCTCGGGAGAACGGGCTACATTGTCGCCTACAAGAAAGAAGGTGGCCTTGATGTCGTAATAGTCGAGCAGATCGAGCACCCAGGGAGTCACCTCGGGAATGGGACCGTCGTCAAATGTAAGATAGACCGTGCGGCGCCGCTTACGCTTGATACGCCATATCGCTTCCGGAAACAGGATGCGGTACAGAAGCGGCGGCCGCTCGATAAATCTTTCAAAAAACATATCCTCGGGTGTGTAAGGATTGATTACTGCTCACCCCGGAAGTAGCGTGAGAAGTTGATCCCCTCACCCTGAAGCTCCTTCATCAACTCCTGCGCGTCACCTCCGAGTGAGGCATACTGACGTATGAGCGAGATGAAATATGTGTCGTAAATGTAGCGGTCGGTGCGTGTCAGTGTAGACAGCTGGGCCGGAGTAAGGCTCTGGAAATACTTCACATACTGCTTGTAAGTGTCGATTTCGTTCTGCACTATGTCGAGAGCTATCTTCTGATCGGCCTCGTTGCCGGTAATGTCGCCGAGACGTCCGTACACTTCGGCGATCTGTGTACCGAGCGGCACTGAATACGGAGTGGCTGCCACAGGAAGCTTCTCCTGCATCAGGGCCATGATGTCATGAGCCTTGGCATAGCGGTCAGCTGCAAATTCACGCAGTTCGGCAGCACGTGAACTATCGCCGGCCACACTGTCCTGCTCGATATACAGTTCGGCAGTGACGCCCTCGTTGTAGAGTGCGGTAGCCAGCTCGATCATAGTGGTGCGGTGGGTGTTGACCATACGGCGTACAGTCTCGTCAAGGTAGAGCTTGCCGGGGTCATCAATATCAAGGCCACCCCATGTGAAGCGGTTCATGATATTGTCATAAGCCTTGTCGGTGTTGACGCTGATGCGGTAGCCGTCATAGTCATGATCCTTGATGGGGCTTACCTCGTAGGTCATACCTGTGTTGCGCAGATAGGGCGACAGGTTGAGATAGTACGAGTCAGGCACTGTCATTGCGAAGTAGATGGGGCGTTCCCAGCCGTTGGCGGCGTTGGTGGCTATCATATCAAGAGCAATTACGTTGCTCAGGCGCAGACCACCGCCCGCTTCATCACGCTGATCCACATCGATGTACTCCTCTACTGCGGGCAGCTCCTCCTCAGTGACACGTCCTGCCTTGAGGACAGCCTCCTTGTCGACGGGGATATACATGTTGGGATACTTGAACTCAGGCAGATTCCACTCGTTTTCGGCCGGATTGCTGCTATATGCCGCCTTGAGGGCCGAGAGTGCGTTGACGCGCGTAGTGTCAGGATTCAGGAAGTAGCTGAACTGACGCTTGTCATGAGCATATACATCGGGAGTGGCAAGCATGTCGATCGCCTTAGCCTCATAGGAGGGCAGACGCTGCTGATCCACGTACCAGTCGGTGGTAAGGTAAGACAGGTTGACTACACGTACATCGGTACGGTAACCTTCAACCTCCTGGGCATACCACAGCGGGAATGTATCGTTGTCGCCGTTGGTGAACACGATAGCGTTTTCATCAAGACTGGCCAGATAATTCTTTCCGTAGTCACGTGTAGTGTAGCGGCCCGAACGGTCATGATCATCCCAGGTCTGCGATACAACCTGCAGCGGCACAAGCACGCCTACTATTGCAGCTATCACGGACGCAATGCGTGATTTGTTCTCATCATCGGCCTTCTTCATGGCGGTTACGATGATATGCCATAGTCCGGCCACTCCCATGCCTACCCAGATCGAGAATGCGTAGAAGGAACCTGCAAAGGCATAGTCACGCTCACGGGGCTGGTTGGGTATCTGGTTAAGATATAGTACAATGGCTATACCGGTCATGAAAAACAGGAATGCCACCACCCAGAACTGCTCGATGCCGCGGCGTGAAATGAACGACTGCCACAGCAGACCGATGATGCCGAGTATCAGGGGCAGCATGAAGAACACGTTGTGACCCTTGTTGCCCTCGCCGAGGTCGTAGGGGAGGAGCGACTGGTCGCCGAGACGCATATTATCGATAAACGGTATTCCGGATATCCAGTTTCCGTGTGTTACCTCGCCATTACCCTGTATGTCGTTCTGGCGTCCTGCGAAGTTCCACATGAAATAGCGCCAGTACATGTGATTGAGCTGGTAATTGAAGAAGTAGCGCAGGTTTTCGGCAAATGTCGGCTTAGTCACCAGCTTCATGCCCTGCATGTAGTTGGAGCCGTCAGGATTACGGTAGGGATACACCTCTACCTGAGTGCCTGTCATGCCGCTCCACTCACGGTAGCTGGCAGCCGAGCCGCCGTCGTACATACGGGGGAAGAGCATGTTGAGCTCAGGGTTCATCACATATTCGGTCTTGGTGCCGATTACCTCATAGCGGTCAGGCTCGTCGGGTGACTGCTTTACTGTCTTACCGTAGAGCGTGCGTCCGGTCTTCTTGAGGGCCTGAGGGCGGCCGGTGGCATCGATCTCATACACGATTGACGAGTTCATGGTCTGTCCGTAGAAGAGCGGACGGTCACCGTATTGCTCGCGGTTAAGATAAGATGACAGGGCAAACACGTTGTCAGGTGCGTTCTGGTTCATCGGCGTGTTGGCAGACGAGCGGATCAGAAGCAGCGCATACGACGCATAGCCTATGAAGATAACGAATATGCTCAGCACGGCCACATTGAATATACGTACAGGCACGCGCTTGAGATAGCCGAACATATACACTGCGAGAGCGGCGATAAGGACAACCGGCACCCACATGCTGTCGCCGATGAAGGGCATTCCTGAAAGGACGATGGTAAGGAATGTAGATATCTTTATCATCTTGGCGCTGCGCTGTACATACAGCTCACGCACAGCCCATATCATGACTGCAAGGAGGATTACGGCATAGAGTACCGTACCGGTGTTATAGCTCCAGCCGAAGCCGTTGACGGCCAGCAGTTCGAAGTACTGGGCCATTTCGATGAAGCCCGGTACGAGTCCGTACAGGATGAGGCCGACAATGACACATGATATGCCGAGTGCAATCAGCGAACCACGTCCGTCGGGGTTAGACCACTTGCGGTAGTAGAACACGAGCACGATGGCCGGTATACAGAGCAGGTTGAGGAGGTGGACGGCGATGGATATACCTATTATATAGGCTATAAATACCAGATAGCGGTCGCTATGGGGCTGATCGGCGCGGTTTTCCCACTTGAGGATCAGCCAGAACACCAATGCGGTGCAGAATGATGAGAACGCATAAACCTCACCTTCGACGGCAGAGAACCAGAAAGTGTCGCTCCATGTATAGACCAGTGAACCGCACACGCCTGATCCGAAGATTACCAGCATCTGGGTCAGCGATACGCTGTCGGCATTATCTTTTACCACGAGGCGGCGCACAAGATGGGTAATGGTCCAGAACAACAGCAATATCGTTCCGGCACTGAGCAGGGCCGACATAGCGTTTACGGCCATTGCTACATGCTGTGCGTCAGGCGCGAAGTTGACAAAGAAGCGTGCCGCGAGCATGAAGATGGGGTTGCCCGGCGGATGGCCTATTTCGAGTTTGTATCCTTGTGAGATAAATTCGGGGCAGTCCCAGAAACTCGCTGTAGGCTCAAGAGTGAGCAGATAGGTGACAGCTGCGATGACAAACATCAGCCAGCCGAGCGAGTTGTTGATGATATTATATCTTTTCATTAAGCGTGGATTATTCAAATTTCCATGTGATCACGCCGGTCTGTTCGGCAGCGGCGTTGAGATCGACCGAGAAGCGTGACTGACGTGAGGCCTCGATACAGCTTTGTCTTACAGCCGCATTGGAGGCTGCCGGCGCTGTGCCGCCTACAATCTCGGGTGTGCCGACAACGTAGCCCTGACGGTTGACGCGTACTTTTACCTTGACCGTTCCTGTCACGGTGCTCTTGGGGCGGCCCCATGACTGGGCCGTACGACCGGTGAGGGTGTGGCCGGGTGCGCCGCTGAGTGCGCCGGCGTCGGTCGAGTTGCCGTTGGGCGAACCGGGAGTCCCGGATCCTGTGGCCCGTTTATTGAAGCCTGACTGCATCTGGCTCTTTATGCGGGCTTTTTTCTCTTCCTCTTCTTTCTGGCGTTTTATGCGTTCCTTTTCGGCAAGCTCCTCTTTTGTGGGGCCTGTCTTTTCGGGTTTTGGCTTGGGGTTGACCTTCATCGGCGATTCGTGGGTCGTAGTCACGGGCGGTGCAGCCTCGGCTACTGCCGCGCCGGCATCGGTCAGTTCGGTTCCCTCCACCGAGGGTGTCTCGGTTGCCACCTCGGGAGCGGGTGTCGAAGCTGCCTGATCGGTAGGCAGGGGTATGTCGCCAAGCCGCACGTACTCACCGCCAAACACGATTTCGGACGAATCGACCGGAGGCCACTCGCGGTCAGTGAGGTCAGCCGGATTGACGGTACAGTACCATGACATAAGGCCAAGCAAAAGCAGTACGACTACGATTGCCGTACCTGCTCCAGCGGTTATTCTGTCCTTTTCCTGACGGGTCATCGGTATTGTGTCTGGGATAGGTTAATTTTGTGCGGGTGTCTGCGACGGTTTTGTAGCGAGCACCATCTTGAGGTTGTTGCGCGATCCTAAATCGAGTACCTCCACGATTTTTCCGTAAGGTACCTCCTCGTCGGCATATATGGCTATGAAGCCTTCGGGCTCATTCTGTTGTGCGAGCTGCAGGAATGCCAGCAATGCGTCGGCACTAACCGGAGCGGGCTCCTCGTCGCCGAATGATGCATAAAGATTGCTGTCCTTGTCGATAAACACGCGGGTGCCGGGCTTGAGAGCCGTCTGCACCGAACTTTGTGGCAGATTGACCTCCAGTGCCGTGGGGAATACAAACGTGGAGGTAATCATGAAAAATATAAGCAGCAGGAAGATGACATCGGTCATCGATGCCATGGAGAATGCCGCCATCAGGTCGTTGGGTCGTTTGAGAGCCATGGCGCGTCAGGTTTAAGCGGGCTCGTTGAGCAGGTCCATGAATTCCATAGTCTTGCCTTCGAGCAGCTTCATCACACCGTTGAGGCGGGCTACAAGAGCGTTGTAGGCGAAAAGGGCCACGATACCTACGGCAAGACCGGCCACAGTGGTCACGAGCGCTTCATAGATACCTCCGGCGAGTACGCCGATATTGGCTGCCGAGCCTGCGCTGGCAAGAGCGAAGAAGGCCTCGACCATACCTACTACCGTACCGAGGAAGCCGAGCATCGGGGCGCCGGCGGCAGTGGTGGCAAGCCATGTAAGCCCCTTGCTGAGGTTGGCTATCTCAAGGTTGCCGGTATTCTCGATCGCTACAAGCACGTCGTTCATCGGGCGTCCTATGCGGGTGATACCCTTGAGGATAAGGCGTGAATAGGGAGTATCGGCTTTCTTGCAGAGATTTTTTGCACTTTCGATCTCGCCTTCATGGATATAGTCCTTGATACGCTTCATGAATGAGCTGTCCTCCTTTTCGGCACGGCCTATCACGATATATCGCTCGATAAACACGTAGATACTGATGATGAGTAGCAGTGCCAGCGGAATCATGATGAAACCACCTTTCATACACAGCTCCCACATTGACAGTTTTACGGGTTCGGGAGCGGCTACCGGTTCGACAAGCGCAGCGGCACTGGTAAGAGTATCGGTCACGGGCTGGGTTACCTGAGCCAGAATTGAAGTGAACATTGACATGCTGTTATGATGATAATGGGTTTAGTTTACGATAGTTATCAGCGGCCGAGACACTCCTTGTAGCGGCGGATTGTCTCTTTCAGTCCGAGGTAAAGGGCATCGCATATAAGAGCGTGGCCTATCGACACCTCATTGAGATAGGGCAGCTTTTCGTGGAAATACTTCAGATTGACCAGGCTTAGGTCGTGACCGGCATTTACGCCGAGGCCGGCGTTGTGGGCGGCACGGCTTGCGGTGACATAGGGTGCGACTGCAGCCTCGGGATTGGAGGGATACATGTCGGCGTAAGGCTTGGTGTAAAGCTCCACACGGTCAGCGCCGGTAGCGGCGGCTGCCTTGATCATGTCGACATCGGGATCGACAAAGATCGACGAGCGTATACCGGCATCACGCAGGCGGTCGATGACGTCGGTAAGGAATTCCTGATTTGACTTCACATCCCAGCCGGCGCTTGAGGTGATGGCTCCGGGCGCATCGGGTACGAGAGTTACCTGTTCGGGACGTACTTTCAGCACAAGATCCATGAATTCGGGCGACGGATAGCCCTCGATGTTGAACTCGGTCTTTACCACAGGACGCAGGGCATATACATCGGAGCGGCGGATATGACGCTCGTCAGGACGCGGATGTACCGTGATGCCGTCGGCGCCAAACGACTCGCAGTCGACTGCCACTTTCACGACGTCAGGCACATTTTCGCCCCTCGCGTTGCGCAGTGTGGCTACTTTATTGATGTTAACACTTAAATTTGTCATGTAATCAAGAGTCAGTTTATACCGGTGAATTGTTGTATAAGCAGGTAGATTGACCGTCGTATCGGGAAAAATGTCTATCTTTGTAACCCCTTTACAGCAATTGCAACTGCAAAAATAGTTAGAAATAATAAAATAGCGAAACGTTTTGACAGCAAAAGATGCCATAGCCCCTCAAATTCCGGCGCAGACAGGACATAATCAGCTTCCTGAAGCAGCCGCGACTGTAACTGCCTCGACTCCGTTGACGCAGGCTCTTGAACGTATGGCTGCCGGAAGCCCGTTGCTCTCGGTGACCGATGACGCTACGGGGGAGACTCTCGGAGTGATCACTCCCGAGTCGATGCTCAAGGCCGTGTCAGGACTTTTCCCTCAGCTCAACGAGAGCTCCGAGCTCACCATAACCTGTCCGCCCAGTCATTACAGTGCCTCGGCGATAGCCCATGCCGTAGAGGATGCCGACGCGCACCTGCTGAACCTCAATGTGATCGCCGGCACCGAACCTGACAGCCTTGCCACGGTGGTGCTCCGCGTCAATCACTCGCGCGGAGAGTCGGTGGCCCGTTCATTGGCCCGTTACGGCTATAAGACACTTGAGATCGCGGGGCAGCCGGGAGTGCCTGTGACTGAGATCGCCGACCGCGTAAAGGCTTTGTTGCATTATCTGGAAATTTAGTGATATGAGAATTGCAGTTTTCGGCAGCGACTACCAGCAGAAGCATGTGGAGCATCTTGCCGCCATATTCCGTGAATTGGCGCGACGCAATGCATGGGTGGCTGTGGAGGAGAGTTTTTACCGTTATCTGTGCCGTCTGCTTCCTGAGCCGCCTCAGGTCAATGACATTATCACTGGTGATGACTTTGATGCCGCGCTGGTGCTGAGCATAGGCGGCGACGGCACGTTTCTACGCACGGCGCGCTGCATAGGCGCGCGTGAAATTCCCGTTCTGGGCATCAATACCGGCCATCTCGGTTATCTGGCCGATGCCGGTGCCGATGAATTTGCAACCCGTATCGATGATATTTTCGAAGGCCGTTTCCGCATAGAATCGCGCACTATGATCGCAGTGACTTCCGATGCACCTGATTTTACGGCCGATGCGTTCGCTCTCAATGAGGTGGCCATAATGAAAAAGGATACTTCGTCGATGATCGACATGGAGGCCTGGATCGACGGGGCCCGTCTCGCCAACTATCTCGCTGACGGCCTGATAGTGTCGACGCCGACCGGATCTACCGGCTATAATCTGTCGGTAGGGGGACCGATCGTGGCCCCGCAGGCTCCGGTGTGGGTGGTGTCGCCTATCGCAGCCCATTCGCTCAGCATGCGCCCGCTCGTTGTCGATGACCGCAGCGTCATATCGGTGATTACTCGGTCACGCAGTGAGTCCTATCGCGTGAGTCTTGACGGACAGTCGTTTTCGATGAATGTAGGTACTACTATCACCATGCGCCGCGCTCCGTTTGTGACTAAAGTCGTGCAGAGTGTCAATCACCGTTTTGTCGATACATTGCGCACAAAGCTCCTTTGGGGCATTGACAAGCGCTGATATTGTCCGATGACCTCGATCCAGCATCCCGTACTCGGAAGGGTGGAGGTAAGCCCCCGCCGTGGATCTACCCGTATCAGCGTAAGGTGGCGCCGCGGAGTGCCGTATTGTATTGTCCCTCAGGGTACGCCGGCGCGTGTTATCCGTGACGCTCTTGACCGGCTGGCTCCGCGTGTCATGGCCCGCAAGCCGGCCAATATGTTTTCGACGGGCGACGACATCGCGTTGCCGGGTATCACTTTCAGTCTGCGCAGTCAGAGTCATGCTCCGTCGCGGCTGCTTGTCACCATGCGCGGTGATGTGGCCTATATTGAGATAGGGTCGGAGATCGGGACCGACAGTGAGGGCGCCCAAAGGCTCATTTCGACTGCCATGAGGCGTATCGCCCGGGCCAATGCCGACAGACTGCTGTTGCCTCGTGCGGCCGAGCTTGCCGCCCGAGTAGGGGCCATGCCCGCCTCATGGCATATAATGGACGGAGCGCGCACGCTCGGTAAGTGCATGGCTTCACGCGCCATACATATCAGTTATATGTGCGTGTTTCTGCCCCAGCATCTTCGTGATTACATCGTGATGCATGAGTTGGCCCATCTCACTGAGATGAACCATGGCCCGAGGTTTCATGCGCTGTGCGATCGCTATTGCGGTGGCAAGGAGCGTCAGCTTGCTGCTGAGTTAAGGAGCTACAGATGGCCTGTTCTGAGGTGATACGGTTGCGGTTTTCCGGGAAAGAGAGGCACAATAGTGCTTATGCGTCATGATTTTATGAAATTTAATTGTTA
>CAZIPQ010000035.1:0-18603 GCA_964541165.1 uncultured Muribaculum sp. | reverse complement strand
GGGGCCGGGCTATTGCCGATAAGAATAAAATTCGCTAAATTTGCATATAACCTAAACGCAGTCATTGATGACCACTCTTGTCACGGCAGCCATTGTAACTGACCCGGTGCTGATATTCTTTATCGTGCTGGTCATCATACTGCTTGCGCCGGTTTTGCTCAACCGGCTGCGCATACCCCACATTATCGGCATGATCGTGGCCGGAGTGGCGGTGGGGCCCTACGGTATCGGGCTGCTTGCGCGCGATGCCAGTTTCCAGATATTCGGACAGGTCGGCATACTCTACCTGATGTTTCTCGCCGGTATCGAGATCGACATGTATCACCTGAAGAAGAACCTTAAAAAGGGACTTACCTTCGGGCTGTACACCTTTCTGGTGCCGATGATCCTCGGAACGGTCACCTCGGTGTGGCTGCTGGGCTTCAACTGGCTGACATCCATACTGCTGGCCTCCATGTATGCCTCGCATACGCTGGTGGCCTATCCTGTAATATCGCGTTTCGGGCTCACGAAGTCGCCCACGGTCATCATCACCATCGCCGGTACCATCGTCACCGTGCTCGGGGCGCTTATTGTACTGGCCGTGTGCGTGGGCATCCACCGCGACGGCGTGTTCAATATCAACGAGCTGCTGCTGCTCATGCTAAGGCTCGTGGTGTACTGTCTGGTGGTCGTGTACACATTCCCGAGGCTCACGCGATGGTTTTTCAAGACATTCAGCGACAACGTCACGCAGTTCATCTATGTGCTCGCCATGGTGCTTCTGGCGAGCTACTCGGCGCAGATGATAGGGCTTGAGAGCGTGCTCGGCGCCTTCTTCGCCGGCCTTGTGCTCAACCGCTACATCCCCAACGTGTCGCCGCTGATGAACCGCATCGAGTTTGTCGGCAACGCCATCTTCATCCCTTACTTCCTGATCGGAGTAGGCATGCTCATCAACGTGCATGCCCTCACGCGCGGCTGGAACGCCCTCTACGTGGCCGCCGTGATGTCGGTCGTGGCCACCGGATGCAAGTGGATAGCCGCCTGGCTCACCCAGATCACATACAGGATGTCGGCGATCGACCGGCGCATGATATTCGGCCTGTCAAACGCCCAGGCTGCCGCCACCCTCGCCGCCGTGATGATCGGCTACAACATAGGCATGCTGAGCGAGGCCGTGCTCAACGGAACGATCGTGATGATACTCGTCACCTGTGCCATCTCGTCGATCGTGACCGAGCGCGCCGCCGTGACGATGAAAACCCGGATGCTGGAGGAGACCAATGACACCCCCGTCGACACCTACGCCCACAACTCCACCATGATGATCGCCGTGGCCAACCCGGTCACCGTGTCGGCCCTCGTCGACTTTGCGGTGCTGATGCGCACGCCGGGCGTGAGTGGCCCCGACGCCGGATTTTATGCCGTGCACGTGCGCAATGACAATTCGGCCGGATCAAGGGCCATAGGACGCAATGCCCTGGAGACGGCGGTATCGGCCGCCGCGGCCGTCGACACCCCCCTCGAACCTATCGAGCGCTATGACCTCAACTTTGCCACGGGCCTTGTCAACGTAATGGAGGAGCGCGACGTGGCCGAGCTCATCATCGGTATGCACCACCGCTCCACGGTGATTGACTCATTTTTCGGCTCCAAGATCGAGCAGCTGCTCGGCGCCTCCCACCGCATGGTGGTGATCACCCGCTGCTTCATCCCTGTGAGCACCATCACGCGCATCGTCGTGGCCGTGCCTGACAAGGCACAATATGAGACCGGATTCCGCCGCTGGGTGAGCTCTATGGGCAATCTGGCGCGTCAGATAGGGTGTCGCATCATATTCTGCTGTCATCCCGACGTGAGGCCCTATATACGCGGCGTATTGCGTGCCGGACGCTACGACATACGCTCGGAATACCGCGACGTGGAGCAGTGGGACGACTTTGTGCTGCTGGCCAACCGTGTGCTCGACGATGACCTCTTTGTCGTGGTCAGCGCCCGCCGTGCCTCCGTCAGCTACAACTCGTCGCTTGACGAGCTGCCGTCGTTTCTGCAGCGCTATTTCTCGCGCAACAATCTGGTCGTGCTCTATCCCGAGCAGTTCGGACGCGATGTTTCGACTGTGTCGGCCATCGACCCCCTTGCAAGCGACGTCGTGCCTGTCACAGGCGAGGTATGGGGACGCCTGGCGGTGTATTACCGCCGCCTGATCAACTTCCGCAAGCGGTTCACGCAGCGCAAGCGACGCCCGAAAATCGATCTTTAATGCCTGCGGCATAATCAAAATGCCCCTGCCAGACGTTATAATCCAAAAGTAAGGACACTATGACGCTTTCAGAGAGGGATAAATCGAGTATTGTTACAGTGCTGCACCTGATAGTGCTGCTGCTGTCATTGGGACTGATCATATATATTTCAGTAGATACATTCACCGGAGTACACTTCATGGAGGACAAGCATTTCATGAAATTTCAGCTGTGGATATGCTTTGCCTTCATCCTGGACTTCTTCATAGAGATGCTACTGGCCGACAACAAGATGCAGTATGTGAAGCGGCGGTGGTTTTTCCTTCTGCTCTCCATCCCGTATCTTAACATCATCAATCTGTGGCATATCGACTTCGGTCCCGAGGCGCTTTACTTCATCCGTTTCGTGCCGCTGGCGCGCGGTGCGCTGGCCCTTTCGATCGTCATAGGCTACATGACGCGCAACCCGATGTCGTCGCTTCTCTTCAGCTACGTCTCCATCACCCTGTCGGTGATCTACTTCGCCTCGCTGATATTCCTTGAAAGAGAGCAGCCGGTCAACAATATGGTGCCCAACTACGGCGCCGCGTTGTGGTGGGCATTCATGGACGCCACCACCATCGGCAGCAACATATATCCCGTCACCGTGGCCGGAAAGATCCTCGGCGTGGTGCTTGCCGGCATGGGCATGATGATGTTCCCGCTGTTTACGGTGTATATAACAACGTGGGTACAGCGCTATAACAGTCGCCATACCCACGGTGTATTCAGTCTCTTTATGTCAACCGATCAGGACGATGAGACATCCGCTCCTGTCGGACAATCTTAGCGCAGGCTGTCGAGTTTGGCCTGACATGCGTCAATGTCGCTCTGCTCTACGCCAACAGCCTCTTTACCCTCGTCGATTCCGAGCTGTAACACTGTTATGGCATCATCCTTGCAGCCGAGTTCTGTGAGCTTGTCGGCCAGTTCTACGGCATTCTTTGCCGAAGGACTCATGCGGCCCAGCAGCACGTACCAGTCGCCGAGACGCTTCTTGTAGGCCTCGTCCTTGGCTCCGGGATAATACTGGTCATAATAGCCGATCAGATCGACCATTTCCGACGCGATGAAGTTGTCGTCAAACTTAGAGAAGGCAAACACCATGCGGTAAGACTTCTTGAGGTTCTCATACTCCTCATCATTGCCGGCTTCCTTGGTCTCCTTGAGCTTTTTCTCCATTTCGGCCTCCATTATACGGTGCAATTCATAGTCGGCCTCATACTTTCTCCTCAGGCTGTCCATGTAGAACTCGGTAGCGGGTATCAGCTTGTCGGCATTCTTACGCATCACGTAGAACTTCAGGCGGGTGATATTGGACGGAACATAGGCGTTGCCACCTCCGAGCGATGCCATCACCACACTTTCCTTCAGTCCGGCCTCATTGAAGTAGTAATCCTTGAGCGCGATCATATCCTCGAAGCCGGCGTCATTACCCTTGCGGGTCACGTCTGACAGCGAGGCTGCTATATAGGCGCACACGGCCTTGTTGACGGTGGAATAGCGCTTCATGTCCTGCTTCAGCTCGGTAGAATCATTGAGAACCACATTGATAAGGCGGCGGGCGAAGGCATTGTCATAGACCGACAGCTTGGAAATGCGCTCAACCTGCACGGAGTCAAGCAGCTCGGGATCACTTATCTGGGAAAAATACTCCAGCAGTACGTCGCCGCAGTCAAGGCCGCCCTTTACCATCAGGTCGCAATATTCGTCAAGAAACTTCTTGTCGCGGTTGCCTGCCTCATACTTGCTGGTGTACTCTTTCAGGACGGGCTGTGAGGCGAAGGCTTCAAGCGCCTGTTTTCCCTCGTTGATAAACTTGTCGGCGGACTTGCTGCCCATAAAGCGATAGGTAAGCTCACCGTCGCCGTTGATATAGAGGAATGTCGGGAAGGCAGTCACGTTAAACTCCTTGGTGATCATCTGGCCATCCTCGGTGTTTTCGGCATCAATCTGCATGTTGATGAAATTGGCATTGTAGAAATCGCCAACCTCTTTCTGCGGGAATATCTCCTGAGCCATGTGCCGGCAGGGACCGCACCATGTCGTGAACACATCGACAAATATCAGCTTGTTCTGCTCTTTAGCCATCGTCAGAAGTTCGGCATACGGCTTTTGCTGAAAATCAATCCCCTGTGCCGCAACTGACAAGCCTACTGCCATTGCGAGCATCATCATCACTTTTCTCATTTTCATGCTATTTAATGTTCAAAATAATTTTATAAGTCTGGTTTTTCTCGAAGCCGTGGTCATAGAGCAGCAGAAAGTCCTCCGCTACGGCCGCTTTCCACGGCTGACCGTCGGCAAGGCTTGCGCCGTGCAGTCTTTCGGGGAAGAAACAGGCGAAGGGTATGTCATTGACATGCTCCTCCTTGATTCCCTTGCCGTTGACGACCGACTCACGGAAGTTATTGTCGGTCTTGACGGTGATCTCACACGTCTTGCCCTTTTTCTTGAAGTCCACGCTATAACCGGCGGGTTCGGAACGCTGAAGTTTCACGTCCCAGGCGGGATCGCCGTAGAGCACCACCACATCGCGGTCATACACGTAGCCCTCCTGGTCCTTTGTCGGCTTTTGGCCGGTAGCCTTGGCAAACCGCTTGTTGAACTCGGCCCGCTGGCCTAATTCAAATTCCTCGAAAGGATAGTTTACAGCCGGCATCTGCGGATACCACTGCTGTTCGGTATGCAGCATGTCCTGCTGGTTCAGATACAGGGCTTCGGCCAATGTAAGACGACCTGCATTGGAAGCCCAGTATTTCAAGCCGCCCCAGCCGTTGCGGCCATACCAGGTGGGCACGACATAGCCGACCATCGAGGTGGCGTCCATGCCGCTGATCCAGCCTATGGCCATGCTCTCTTTGTTTCGGTCGATATTGCCTATCAGACAGTTTCCGGCCGCGAAATACACGCGCGGATGGTCAGTGCCGTCAAGAAATTCTGGCGTCATGAAGTCAGCGTAGAGCTTGCCCCCTTTTGCCTTGAGATTTCCGAGCGAAAAAGGCATCTCGAGATTTTTCTCCGTTGCGTGTGACGAAGTGATCAGGATATCGGGATCTATCGCCTTGTACTTTTCCACCCATTTGCTCAGCATGTCCCATTTCCGGTCGGTATATCGCTTTATTTCCGCGTCATCAGGCGTTTTTTCACCCCAGCCGCCGGGAGTACCTCCGTCGGCGATATAGGCGATATGATCGAAAAGATGGCCATCGCTTAATTCGCCGGTGGTATTCAGGGCCGTGCGGATTACATAAGGCTTCGCGCTGCGTTCCACGGTCTGCATCGCGTCATCGGCCGTATATCCTGTTATGATACCCCAGAGATAGTCGGCGTAGATGTCATCGTCGATTGTGCGGCTTAAGCGGTGGCTGTCCATCACAAATTCGCGGTCGAGTCGTTCAGGCTTCTCCACGATGGCCACATATCTTGGTGTGAGCGACTGCAGCTTGCCGAGCAGTTCGTCAGGTCGTTCCTCATAGATCAGCACGTCGGCTTTATGCTTCCGGGCAAGTGCGTCGACCACTTTTTGCCAGCCTGCGTCATTAGCCACGGCCTGTGATGCCGCCACTACATATCCATCCTTCTTATGAGCCGATGCACATTGTGCCGTTAAACCGATTGCGATGACGGCTGACAGTATAATCTTATGTCTCATAATCATTCGGTAGAAGGTTTCATCATCTCCTGGTACAGTGCCTCGCGCTCGGCCTCGATCGCCTTGCCACGGCTGAGGAATTTCTCCGCATTGTCGTTGTCGCCGGCCTGCCGGTACAGCTTTCCGAGCACGGTATAGTAGTTGTAGCTTGTCCCGCGCTCTTCGGATATGCGTATCTGCTCATTCAGGGTGGCGATTGCCTCCTGCCGGTCGGCCTCATCAGGCTGTCGGTCGGTAAGCACATGCATCATGCCTATCATATAAGAGCCGTTTATCCCCTGCATGTCGAGTGACGAGGCAGTACACAGGTATCGCATCGCCCTGCTCAGGTCGCCGGTGTTAACGGCCTCGGCAATACGGAGCTTTGTCCTCATGGCGTCCTTGCCGGTCACGTTGCCTTTGTCGACAAGCATTTCCAGATGCTTTATCCTCGACTCGTCGTACTCGGGCAGGGTATAGGGCTGGTCCTGCCGCCACACGGGATCACACAGCTCGCTGACGGCCTTGTTGAGCTTTCGGCTGAGCAGTGACTGCACCTCATAGCGCTTGTCAACCTCATCGCCGTGACTTACTCCCCATTTTAAGTCAGCAAACTTTTGCTTGGTTCTTGCGGCCTTTTGCTCGAGAGTCAGATCGGCGCTGTCCCATTTCATTCTCGGCATCAGGAACAGGGCATACTCAAAGGCGTTGGAATACGGGTCCTCAAACACATACCGGCTGATGAGCAGATAGGTGTCACGATCCTCAAGCTGCACCACGGGACAGCGCGACATGAAGTCTCGCACGATCGACTCGGCTTCTTTCATTTCACCGGCCTGTTCAAGCGCTTCGACATAAGCCGTCACGGCTTTTACATCCCGGCTGTCAGCCTCATATCTTTCACGAAGTGCGGTGGTATCAATTTGAGAAAAGGCCTCTACTGCCGTAAGCAGTAGAAAGCCTATCGAGAATATTGATCTATAACTTGTCATAGAGGTCGTTTACACGCTCCGGTAATAACCTGACGGAACAGGATCGGCCGGGACATTGGCGTTCTGCATACTCTCCAGATCAAGTTCCAGTACATCATACAGATAAGGTATCAGGGCCTGGGCACGTTGCTTCATCAGCGGGAAGTGAGCCCAGCACCAGTCCATCTCCTCCTTGGTGCTCTTGGTCAGGAAGGTAATATAGTCAGCTACGTCGGCCTGCTGGGCTACGATATTTACGGTCTCTGATTGGTAAGCGTTGGACTTTGACTTTATATATCCATAGGTACGGAAGGTGTACACATTCTTCGAATATCTTTCATCCGGGTCGATAATCCAGTCGGAGGTCAGGATATACGTAAGATCGGTACCGTTGGCCTTCTTGGGACGCAGGGCGAAGAATTCGGTCGGTTCTACTGAAGCACCGAGATAAAGACGTGATATCAGCAGATCGGAAAAACTGGTGATCCACTTGTCCCATTCCTCTTCGGAATATTCCAGTATCTTACTGTTGACATTCGGGATGATCAGCACATCGGCATTTTCGTAATAAGGATCGGTAACAGCCTTACCTGACGAATTGTACAGCTCGTCGCAGAGGAATACGCGTACATACCAGTTGCGGTGGATGAAATCCATGTCCATACCGGTGAATACCTTGTCCTGGATATTGCTCACCACGCTCCTTACAGCCTCCATATCGTCGGGACTAACGGGTGTATAGGTACAGCCGAAATAAGTCGACCAGTTAGTTACCTGAAAAGCGTTGGGGCTGTAGTCGTAGAGATAGTAAACACCGCAGTTTTCCCATATATTGTATATGAGTTCGTCCACCGAGCCGGGTTCTCCTTTCTGCAATCCGTACAACGGGCCGGTAAGCTCCTGACTCAGGTCCTGTTTGTCATCCGAGCAGGCCGACAGTAGTACCAGTCCTGCTGCAAGACATATATTAAATAGTCTGTTCATTGTCATAAGAGTTTTTAAGTGGCTGTTATTTAGCGCTTATTATATCACGCGAGTTGTTCACGCAACCGCCGTTGTAGCTGAGCTCCGAGTCGGGGATGCTGATCAGGTAGTTGGGGCTTCCCTGAGGTAAGGTATAAGTCTCGTAGGTATCCCATGTGCCGTACCAGCGATGCTGTATTTCGGGCATGCCCTGACGCTTCAGGTCCCAGAAACGCATGGCTTCCTCGAAGCAAAGTTCGCGGCGACGCTCAGCCCATACAAACTTGACCAGATCCTCGCGGCTTGCAAAGTCAGAGGTAGTCAGGGCAGTATAGGAATTGTCAAAACGGTTCTTGCGGAGGGAGTTGAGCAGTTCAACAGCATCCGAGCTTACACCGCCGTTCTTACGTGCCATCGCTTCGGCGACATTCAGCAGCACCTCAACGCTACGCCAGTTCTCATGATAAGTTTTCTCGCTCGGTTTCTGTGCGTCGGCATCCTGAGTGCGGCGATATTTCACCGGATAGTCGTAGCAGCATACCTTGGGGCTTGCGGGATCCCACCAGAATTCCGGCACGACAGCTTCCTGATCCTTTGCAAACCATACTTTTCGACGCAGGTCACCCGACTCGTATGAACCGATCAGCGAATTGTCGTCGGTGTGTGACGGACGGAAACCAAGACCCGAACTTTGTGAGATGTGGTTGGCCAGGTAAGAATAAGTGAGCAGGTAGCTGCTCGGTGAGCCGAAGGTAAACAGTATCTCGTTGTTAGTCTTTCCATTCATGATGTGGAAAGCATCACTGTTCTCATCAGTGCCGAGATCGGATTCCTTGACAGTCTTGAGGTCATATACATAGTATCCGTTCTTGCCGGCGAAAAGCTCGCCCAGTCTTAGCACCTCGTCCCATTTTTCCTGTGACAGGGCTATTCGTGTAGCCAGCATGTATATGGCGGGAGCTGAGAGCAGGTGCTTGTTCTCCGGAACATAACTGTCGGCGATATACTTCTCGGCTTCAGCGATATCTAAGTTTATCTGCTTGTACACATCACCGATGGTGGCGCGTGTCTTTGGTGCGGTGTCAATCTGGGGTGCCAGACGCAATATTACACCGGGCTTGTCAAGATTGGCCTCGCTCCAGGGGAGTGCATACGTATTTACGAGACACCAGTAGTTATAGGCGCGCAGGGCATAGGCCTGTGCGGCAAGATAATTGTACTTCTGTAGGTCTCCCTCCGCATCCATTGTGGGGAGTGCGTCAATCACCGTATTGCATGCGAGAATATTTTTGTAACGGTTGCTCCAGAATCTGTCGGAAATACCGATTTTCTGTTTCCAGCTGTAAGCTTCGTAGCCGTCGCCGCCTTTAAATGAATCGAAAACATCCCACATCTTTCTGTCCATCGATTCGGCATCATTCTCGTCGGTTTCGAGCTGTCCCATTTCCACATCGTCGGTCATGAGCACAAACCAGTCGACATCGTCGTTGAACGACGAAGGATAGCCTTCCGAATACAACATGGGAGAAAATTCATCTACCTTGCCGGGGATAAGCAGATCGCCGGAATCCTCTTTCAGATAGTCGTTGCATCCTGTGAGCATCATTGATGACATCAGGAGGCATCCGATGGCTTTTATATTGTTTTTCACTGTCTAACTCTTTTAAAATGAAACATTAAGTCCAAAGCTGTAGGCAGGTAGCAAAGGAATGTTGGATTCCGGTGTCTCGGGATCGAGTCCCTGCCATTTTTTGCTTGCCCATACATGGATGTTGGTTGCCTGAGCCCTGAGCATCAGTGACGATATGCCTACCTTCTTCAGGTATTTTTCAGGCACACGGTAGTTGAGTCCTATCAGACGCAGACGCAGGAAGTCAGAATCTGCTACGCGGATGCTTGAACGGTCATAGAAATAGGTGCAGTACTCAAGGCGGTCATCATCCGCTGAATAGATGCGCAGTCCGTTGCGGAAGAAGGTCTCTGCATCCTTGTCATTGTACAGGATAGGTATGTCCGTGAATTTTTCATCGCCGGGTTTGCGCCAGCGGTTGTTCCAGTTGGTTGACACATTAGTCATCGGGTTGGTTGCGCGGCCGCTGTTGCTGTAGATTGAGGGCAGACGCTTCACACCGCCGATGCTGAATGTGAAACCGACTGACAGCGAAAGTCGCTTGCAGAATGTGAGCTGGGTGTCGAAACCACCTGTGAGATCGGGATTGATCGAACCGCTCTTGACAAGTGCAAACATGCGGGGGTCACCGTCATGATACAGATTGCCGTCCTTGCCGCGGAACAACGGATAACCGTCCTCACCCAGTCCGGCATAGTCAAAGGAGTACATCATGCCGAGCTTTTCACCCTCGACAGGAATATTTCCGTTGAGCATCAGGTCTATCTCCTCTGAAGTGCTGTAGAAGTCATCGTTGGCGAGCTTCACCTTGTTGGTGTTGTGGCCGAAGTTCACGTTGATATTCCAGTCGACAAGTCGGCTGCGGATAACACCTACACTCAGGTTGCCTTCAAAACCGTAGTTGTCCATCACGCCGGCATTCATGAAAAGGCGTGCGCGGCCGGTTGAGCTGGCCACAGTCTTATCCATGATAAGGTCGGTAGTGTGCTTTCTGTAGACGTCGAAGCTTCCTGAAATACGGCTTTCGAGGAGCGAGAAGTCAATTGCAGCGTTCCATGATTTGGTTTTCTCCCAGCGCAGGTCAGGGTTAGGAAGACGATAGATGGTTGAGGTCTGCAGGTTGCTCAACGGGTCGCGGCCACCGACCTGAAGTATCAGGTTCGGGGTGGCGTCATCGTGGATGTTACCCTGTACACCGTAGCTGCCGCGCAGTGCGATGTAGTTGCCCATCTCGGCGATCGCTCTCATGAACTTTTCGTTGGTAAGCTCCCACTTGGCTGCTAATGACCATGTAGGCTGCCAGCGATACTTGGGGTTGCTGCCGAACTTATTGGCACCGTCCGAGCGGATATTGCCGTTCAGCACATAACGGTTGTCAAATGTGTAGCTTGCGGTTCCGAAGAATGATGCCACACGCGACATGGTGTTGGTGTTGGTCGGCAACAGACGGCCGGAGGCTGCATAGTTGTTGGTGAAGCTTGTAGTGTAGATGGGATTGAACTGCTCTCCGAATTCAGGAGTCCAGCCGTATCCGGTCACACTGTTACCTTTATACTTGGTGCCTCGTATTTCGACACCACCGTAAACGTTGAGGTCGTGGATGCCGTCAAATGAGTTGTTGTAGTTTAAGGCATTTCGTACGGTATAGCCTGTTTTCTGCATGAAGCTCTGTGACAGCACGCCGCCGTAGGGCAGGGGAGACTCCCAATAGTCGGTGGAGTTCTCGTCATACTGGTTGTACTCGTAGCCACGGATTACAGCCACGGCGTTTGACTGGGCTGTTTTCCAGTCGCGGCTGTTGGAGGTTGAGTTGTGGTAAGAGAACACTCCCTGGTACTTGAAACCGCGGAGGATATTGACGTTGATGTTGAGCAATGCGTTAAAGTCGTTGTTGGTCACGCTCTTGCCGGTGTTGTCAAGCTCGTTGAGCACATTGAAGAGCTTGTTGTTGCTGTAAGTGTACATGTGACGGCTGCCGTCGGCCTCGTAGGGCGACAGGGTGCGTGATGTATTATAGGCGTAGGTGAACGGATTTACAACGTTGTAACCGTCGTTGGTCATAGTGCTGTAGTCGATCTTCAATGAGAAGTTCAGATACTTGTTGTAATTGACGTCAACCTTGCCGAGTGATGTGAAACGACGGCTTTCCGAGCCCTTGGCCGAACCTTTATTGTCGTTGTAGCCCACCGAGAAATAGTACTTGGCTGTTTCAGTACCGCCGGTGATGTTTACATTGTGGTTCTGAGTCACGGCGTGGCGGAACAGTACGTCATACCAGTCAGTGTTGCGCTTGGCCATCTGGAGTGCTTCTTCGTCAAATTCCTGACGTGTGATCTCGCGGTTGATCAGCGAGTTCAGCAGGCCTTCGTATGAGTCTCCGCGGTTAAGGTTCATTGAGCCAGTCGACGGATATCTGAGTCCGGCTTCGAAAGTCTCCTTTGACAGAAGCATACGTTCTGCCGCATTCATGCGGTCATAATCTTTGTAAGAGGGGCGGTCGGTTACGACTACCTCGCCGTGGTAAGATACAGTCGGGCGTCCTACACGGCCTTTCTTTGTGGTAAGCACGATGACACCGTTGGCTGCTTTCACACCGTAGATAGCGGTTGCCGAGGCATCCTTAAGCACGGTGATCGACTCGATGTCCTGCGGGCTGATACCTGATATGGCATTACCGATGAGGTATTCGGCGTCGTCGCTGTTGAGCTCGGATGCAGTAATAGGTACATCCTGCTCGAGGATTACACCGTCGACAACCCAAACGGGGGCCTTGTTGCCGTTAATGGTTGATGTACCGCGGATACGGATGCGCGGTGTGCCGCTCGGCTCGCCTGATACATTCATTACTGCGATACCGGGAAGCTGACCTTGCAGCATCTGGTCGACCGACATTGCTCCGGCCATATAGATGTCATCTATCTTAGCCGATGAGATCGCGCTTGCTGACTCGCGGCGGCTCAGGGTCTGGTAACCGGTCACGACGGCCTCACTAAGCATCGTGTTCTCGCAGTCCAGCTGAATTTTCATGATTTTGCCGGGTGAAACAGGAATCTCCTGAGTCTTCATGCCGATGCATCTGCAGATGAGGACATCCTTGCCAGCCGGAACTGTGATTTTAAACTCTCCTTCAAGATCAGTCGTAACAATCTCTTTGGAATCCTTGACAGAGATAGTAACACCCGGTACCGGGTCACCCGATTCATCGGTCACAATACCTGTGACCACGTGCTGCTTTGATGAAGTGGCAGCTTGAACAGACGTCTTGCTTTCCTGAGCCATAGCTGAGACTCCTCCCGGAAGCATTGACAGAAGGCAAATGATGATAGTGATTATCGTAGGACAGTTGCCTCCACCCAATCTGTTAAACTTGGTTAAATTTAGCATCATTGGTTTGGGTTAGATTGGTTTATTAATAATAAATTGAAATAGATCTGCAAACTAAATAATTAAAATTGAATTATCCTAATATTGTGATTGAAAAGTAAAAGAAACAGGCGCTTTTTAGCGTAAATTGTAAAATTTAACTTATGCGGAAGAAGTGGCGTGTTTACGAACAAGTCGCTTGAATTTATTGTTGTGATTACATTAAGTAGTTGAATAAACGGATTCGCTATTTAAGTTTATACACTTTATAGTGTTTGTAAAAATGTTAACTTTGTAGCTTAAAATTATATAAAAATATGGGAAGACTCGTAGCTATCGTAGGACGCCCCAATGTAGGCAAATCAACATTGTTCAACCGATTGACCCAGACACGCACGGCGATTGTCGATGACATGGCCGGTACTACACGTGACCGTCAGTATGGTAAGGTTGACTGGTGTGGTAAGGAATTTTCAATCGTCGATACCGGCGGTTGGGTGGTTAATTCGGAGGATATATTCGAAAGCGAAATAAACAAGCAGGTCCATCTTGCCATTGATGAAGCGGATGTGATCCTGTTTGTGGTTGACTGCATGAACGGGGTCACTGATCTCGATGACCATGTGGCCAACATACTGCGTCGATCAAGGAAGCCGGTGATACTGGTTGCCAACAAGGTTGATTCCAATGACTGGCAGTACAACGTGGCTGAGTTCTATAAGCTCGGACTTGGCGATCCGTATCCCATATCGTCGGCCAACGGTTCAGGTACAGGCGAGCTTCTCGACGAGATCGTCAAGGATCTTCCCGAAGATGACACCGAGGAGGAGCATCTTGACAAGATCCCTAAGTTCTGTATCGTGGGACGTCCTAACGCCGGCAAGTCATCGATCATCAACGCCTTCATAGGCGAGGACCGTAATATCGTCACCAATATCGCAGGTACAACCCGTGACTCGATCTATACCAGATATGAGAAATTCGGCTTTGATTTCTATCTGGTCGACACGGCCGGTATACGTAAAAAGACCAAGGTCAACGAGGATATAGAGTATTATTCGGTGATCCGTTCGATACGCGCTATCGAGGCTTCGGACGTATGTATACTTATGATCGATGCCACTCTCGGTATCGAGAGTCAGGATGTGGCGATATTCTCGCTCATTCAGCGTAACAAGAAGGGTCTTGTGGTGTGCGTCAACAAGTGGGACCTCGTGGAGGATAAGTCGCAGAAGGCGATCAAGCACTTCGAGGATGCCATCCGCTCACGATTTGCTCCGTTTACCGACTTCCCGATCATATTTACCTCGGCTCTCACCAAGCAGCGTATCTATAAGGTCGTGGAGACAGCCGTGGAGGTATATAACAACCGCGGACGTATCATTCCTACCTCGCAGCTCAACACCTACATGCAGGAGGTTATAGGGGCATATCCTCCTCCTGCCAACAAAGGCAAGTATATAAAGATCAAATACGTTACCATGCTCAAGGAGCAGATCATACCTACGTTTGTATTCTTCTGCAACCTGCCTCAGTGGGTCAAGGAGCCTTACCGCCGCTACCTTGAAAACAAGATACGTGAGAAATGGGACTTCACCGGTACTCCAATCAACGTATTCATGCGCGAGAAATAATACTATATAATACACACATTGACTTATAATTATGACATTTGAAGAACTTGGAGTTCGTGATGATCTCCTTAAAGCAATAAAAGAACTCGGATTTGAACATCCGATGCCTGTGCAGGAACGCGTGATCCCTCATCTTCTCAAGGAGGACGGTGATGTGGTGGCTCTTGCCCAGACTGGCACAGGAAAGACCGCTGCTTTCGGATTGCCTGTGCTTCAGCGCATCGATCAGAATCTTAACGTGCCTCAGGCACTTATCATAGCCCCTACACGTGAGCTGTGTCTGCAGATCGGCAGTGATCTCGCCGACTTCTCGAAGTACATGGACCATCTGAAAGTGCTGCCTGTATATGGAGGCTCAAGCATTGAGAGCCAGATCCGTTCGCTTCGTCAGGGCGTGCAGGTCATCGTGGCCACACCGGGACGACTGATCGACCTGATAAACCGCGGCGTGGTGAAGCTCGACCACGTGCACACCGTCATCCTCGACGAGGCCGACGAGATGCTCAATATGGGATTTGTCGACGATATCAACGATATCCTGAAGCATGTGCCCGAGGAGCGCAAGATGCTCCTGTTCTCGGCCACAATGCCTAAGGAGATAGCGAAGATTGCGGCCAACTATATGAAGGATCCGCAGGAATTTGTGATCGGTACAAAGAATACCGGCGCCGAAAATGTGCGCCACGTCTATTACATGGTACATGCACGTGACAAATATCTGGCCCTTAAGCGTATTGCCGATGACACTCCGAATATATACGCCATAATATTCTGCCGTACACGTAAGGAGACACAGGAGATCGCCGATAAGCTGATCCAGGACGGATATAACGCCGACTCGCTTCACGGCGAGTTGTCGCAGGCCCAGCGTGACATGGTGATGAAGAAGTTCCGTGACCGTGTGCTGACGATGCTTGTGGCAACCGATGTGGCCGCCCGCGGTCTTGACGTGAGCGATCTGACCCATGTGATCAACTACGGTCTGCCTGACGATATCGCCACCTATACCCACCGTTCGGGCCGTACTGGCCGTGCCGGCAAGACCGGAGTGTCGATAGCCATAATCCACTCGCGCGAGCGTAACCGTCTGCGTGACATAGAGGCGCGCATCGGCAAGACATTCGAACGCAAGGATGTGCCTACACCGGCCCATATCATAGAGAAGCAGCTGTACAACCTGGCCGATCGTCTGGAGCGTGTCAAGGTCGATGACGAGGAGATAGGCAAGTATCTGCCCGGCATGCGCCGCAAGCTGGAGTGGCTGTCGGAAGAGGACCTGCTCAAGCGTGTGGTCAGTCTTGAGTTCAACAGACTTCTGGACTATTATAAGGATGCCCCCGAGATCGATTTTATCGATGACAAGCCGATGAAGAAGGATCGCAAGGAGCGTCAGCGCCCTGCCACTGCCGCTGAAAAGGACCGCCGTACGGCCGAGCGAGGCATGGCACGCATTTATGTGAATGCCGGTAAAAACGACGGTTTCTATGCCGGTAATCTTATCGACATCCTGAACCACACCGTTCAGGGTCCGCGTATTGATGTGGGCCGAATTGACCTGATGCCCGGCTATTCGCTTTTTGATGTGAAGAAGGGTGATGCCCGCCGCGTGGTTGAGGCTCTTACCGGACATGATTTCGTGGGTCATAAACTCTATGCCGAGATTGCCGATGCGGAAAAAGATTATTCACGTGCGTCGGGACGTCGAAAAAAAGATGGTGCCGATGGCCATGGTAATGAAAAAAACGGTAACTTTGACAAGTTTATGAAAAAAGGTAAGCGTAAGGCTGCCGGCAAACGTAGATAAGTCATAAAAATATGAAGAAATTAAAATTATTGCTGATAGCGGTCATGATGCTTGCGGCCGGTGTGCCGCAGGTATTGGCGCGCCTTACGGCATCCGAGGCCTTCATCAACGCCCCGTCGGTCGTGTTTCCGTTGCTCGAACGCAACACCCGTCTTGACATGATCGATTATTTCAACAGCGGTTCGGCCACCCCGAGCAATAATTCAATGCAGGGCACGTCGCGCGTGACCGCATTGAATGATAACGAGATGAAAATCTCGATGACCGACGCGTCAGACTATCAGATCGTGATACTTCCCGCCGGCCGCGACTCGGTGATTGCTGTAATACAGACTGTCGCCACTCCTGCTCATGACAGTCACCTGACTGTGTACAGCGTGGGGTGGGAGAAACTGGCTGATGCATTCACGCCTCCGTCGATGGATGACTGGATGACCGATGCCGGCCGTAAGAACAAGGATATGGTGGCCTCGATGGTGCCTTTCGTCCTTGCCCGTTATGAGCTTGATCCGTCGACCGGTGTTCTTACGGTGACCAATAACCTGAGCGAGTTCATGACGCCCGACGTCTATCAGCTCGTGGCCTCTTATCTGCGTGACAGTCTCAGTTACCGCTGGGACGGCAAGCAGATGGCACTTGTAAAGTAAGCGAATGGCTGCGAAAGCTGTCACTCTGCTTGAACTCAACCGCTTTGTGGCCGGGCTAGTAATGACCCCGGCCACGCAAAATGTATGGGTGACCGCCGAACTCAGTGATGTGGCTGAGCGCGGCGGCCATTGCTACATGGAGTTGCTGCAAAAAAATCCCGATACCGGCGCGACGGAGGCCAAGGCGCGTGCCGCAATATGGGCCAACCGTTATGTGCAGATCCGCGAGCAGTTTTATCGCGCTACGGGCCAGCGTTTTGCCACAGGCCTTAAAGTGATGGTGCTCGCATCGGTGTCGATGCATCCTGTCTACGGACTGTCGCTGGTTATAACGGCGGTGGATCCTTCCTACACGATGGGCGACCTGATGCGCCGTCGCAATGAGATACTTAGCCGGTTGAAATCGGACGGTATACTGGAGCTTAACCGCTCACTGCCGGTCGACGGCCCGCTGTTGCGCGTGGCTGTCATATCGGCTGAGGGAGCCGCCGGCTACGGCGACTTTATGAACCAGATGCAGGCTAATCCGTGCAATCTTCGTTTTACGATAAAACTGTTCCCGGCAGTGATGCAGGGTGAACGGACTCCCGCAACCGTGATGGCCGCTCTTGAAGCGGTCAATGCCGACATTGACAACTGGGATTGTGTGGTGATCATACGCGGTGGCGGCGCCACGAGCGATCTGATTGCCTTTGATGACTATGATCTGGCTGCCCATGTGGCCCAGTTCCCGCTGCCGGTGATTGTCGGCATAGGGCATGAACGCGATGTGACCGTGCTCGACTATGTGGCTGCCGTAAGGGTAAAGACACCTACTGCCGCCGCTGAGTGGTTGTTGGGGATGGGAAAGCGCCATCTTGATGCGCTCGACGCTCTCGGACGCGCCATTGCGACTGCTGTCCGTGACCGCGTGGCCGGCAGCAAGGAGCAGCTCGGCCTTATCGAGGGGCGGCTTCCTGCGCTTCCTCTTGCCGCGCTTGACCGTGCCCGCATGCGCCTCGACAAATATGTGATGGCTCTTCACAGCCTTTCGTCACGTCATATACAGCCGCGTATCGTTAGGCTGGAATCGCTGCAGTCAGCGCTGGCACTCACTCTTGACGGAGTGCTGCGCCGTCAGGGGGCCCGTCTTGATGCCATTCAGTCGATGCTTGAGGCGCTGTCGCCCGAGGCTACATTGCGTCGCGGATATTCCATCACCCGGCGCGACGGCCATGCCGTAACCTCGGCCTCACAGCTGCATCCGGGCGATCAGGTGGTGACAACCCTTGCCGAAGGCTGCGTGACTTCAGTAGTTAAATGAAAAATCAGTTACGAAATATGGCTAATTTACCTCAATTCACTCCCGTCTCCGAAATGTCTTACAGCCAGGCTGTGACCGAGCTTGAAGATATAATGCGCCGCATGCAGAGCGATGCCCTCGATATTGATCTGCTGGCAGCTTACACACGCCGCGCCACCGAACTGCTTACCGAGTGCCGCCGCCGGCTCACTGCCACCGACGAGGAGCTGCGCACGATACTGAACCAGTAGGGGAGTGTCACAGGTCGAGCAGCCCCGGACGTAACCGGCGGGTGCGCTCTATCGACTGCTCATGGCGCCACTTGTCGATGTTGGCCTCATGGCCTGACAGCAATATGTCAGGTACACGCCACCCTTTGTATTCGGCGGGCCGGGTGTAGATAGGCGGAGC
>CAZIPQ010000034.1:0-18656 GCA_964541165.1 uncultured Muribaculum sp. | reverse complement strand
TTGGGCCCCGACTCCTGATGAAGCGCGTAATAGCCGGCCTCCTCCTCAAAGGTGTGAAGGCCACCGATACCGGCCGCAACAATGACACCGATACGGTCCTTGTTGAGACCCTCTTCATCAAGCTTAGCATCAGCCACAGCCTGGTCAGCTGCTTCAAGAGCATACTGGGCATAGAGGTCAAGCTGACGCAATTTCTTGCGGTCAATCTTGGCTGTCGGGTCGAAACCCTTCACCTCACAGGCAAACTGAGTCTTGAACTTCGAGGCGTCAAAATGAGTAATAGGTCCGGCGCCGCTTACACCCTCAAGGGCATTGGCCCATGTAGTGGCAACGTCGTTACCAAGCGGAGTAATTGCTCCAAGACCTGTTACTACAACTCTCTTTAATTCCATTTAAAAATAGAGAAAAATAAGGGGATAAGGAAAATCGCAATTAAGCCTTAGCCTTTTCGATGTAATCTACTGCGTCCTTTACAGTAGTGATACCTTCTGCCTGATCATCGGGAATAGTGATGTCGAATTCCTTTTCAAACTCCATGATCAGCTCTACGGTGTCAAGGCTATCGGCACCAAGATCCTTAGTGAACTCTGCTGCGTCGGTTACTTCGTTTTCATCAACATTGAGCTTGTCAGCGATAATAGCCTTTACTCGAGATGCAATTTCTGACATAATCGTAAATTTATTAATTAATATTGTTTCACAATTTGAGTGCAAAGTAAGCAATAAAAATCGAGATATTAAAACTTTTCTGCATTAAAGTGCATTTTTAGGGGTCCTTTTACTCGTTTTTCAATGAACAATTAGCTGTAAGCTATTGTAATATCTTGTAAAACATTCATCCGTCATGAAAAAATACTACTTCCCGGCAATAATGGCGACTGCATTGTGCGCCTTGGCCTCGTGTGGACAACGTACCGTCTCAGAAACAACTGACGACCTGGCCGTTACTTCGTTTCCAATAGCCCAGTCGATCAAAACTATTGAGCGCAATTACCGATGTGAGGGCGCAGAAAGTATATTTGACTCGCTTAACACCTACAGTCATGTAAGAGTCACGGTGGCCTGGCCCGAACAGATCGGCGATTATAACCTCACTACCCTCTCGGATTCTCTGCTTAAGCAAATTTTTGTCACTCCCGAGGCCACAATCGATGCCTCAATGATAGCGGCAGTAGAAAAACCTGAAGGGAGCGATCTGTTTCCGACAATGACTCCGGTCGACAGTATTCCGTCGGAACCTGCCATGATACTGACCCGCACGATAAACAGCTCGGCCATCATCATCAATCCATCGTATGCGGTTTACGACATCTCGACCTACGTATTCAGCGGCGGCGCCCACGGCATGTCGGCAAGCTCTTATCTGACCTACGACTTCAAGACCGGCCGGATATTGAACAAGGCAAACACTTTCGTAGCAGGAAGCGAGGGCAAACTGCTTGATGCGATAAAGACCACGCTGATGCAGGACAATCATGTTGATTCAGTGGATCAGCTGAATGAATGTGGCTTCTTCCCGGATCAGATATTCGTAACCGACAACTTCTATCTTGACGGCTACTATATTGTATTCCATTATAATCCGTATGACATAGCTCCGTACAGCACAGGAAGTGTCAACGTGCGAGTCGCGTCATATCTTATAGATGACTGCCTGACAGATCAGGTAAAGCAACTCATCGCATCCACGACAATATGATCACCGTGGAGTGACATCATACTGGTAAGGATAGCGGATATCCCACAGGAATAACGGATTAGGCGGCATCGAAGTACCGGCGGCACAGCGGTCACGGGCTTCGATGACCGCCTTAAACTGTTCGAAAGAGAGTTTTCCTCGTCCGGCATCGACCAGCGTGCCTACTACTGCACGGACCATATTGCGCAGAAAACGGTCGGCCGTGATCACAAACACATGCCGCCCATCGCCGAGATCACGCCATTCAGCTTCAGTGACATGACAGATATTGGTCTTGGCGTCGGAATGTAGTTTGGCAAATGAAGTAAAGTCGCTTACCTCCGTCAGGTAAGCCCCGCACTCGTTCATCAGCCCGAAATCGAGATTGCGCGACTCCTGCCAGCTGAATTCATTCAGAAACGGCGACTTTCCGGAATGGGTATAGTAATGATAAGTACGGGCCACGGCATCGAAGCGTGCATGCGCGTCATCATGCACCGGCCATATCCCCTCGATAGCTATAGCACGTCCGCACAAGGCATTGAGCGCGGCAACCGTTCCGTCATTTACCCTGACTTCGTCAGGCAAATCAAAGTGAGCTACCATCATGCGGGCATTGACACCTGTATCGGTACGCCCGGCACCGGTGATCTTCACCGGCATCCTCGCTATACGAGTCAGCGCATCCTCGATCACCGACTGCACGCTGACCGCATTAGGCTGACTCTGCCAGCCATGAAACGGTGCGCCGTTGTAGGCAAGCCGCATGAAATATCGCCCCATCAGCTTTTATTCAAGGTAAGTGTAACCGTAGAGCCCCGAACGATAGTTGCTCAGGAATTCACGGCCCTCCTCAGGAGTGATACGTCCGGCCTTCATTGACGAAGTAACCCATGTCTCGACGTTACGGACAAGCTTCTTGGGATTGTACTGTACGTAGTCCAGTACCTCATCGACAGTCTCTCCGTATATTATCTGGTCGATCTCATAGCGGTCCTTATATACATTTATATGGACTGCATTCGTATCACCGAAAAGATTATGCATGTCACCGAGTATCTCCTGATAAGCGCCCACAAGGAATACACCTATATAATAAGGATCGGGATCCTTTTCACGGAACGTATGCACGGGTAGCGAGTTGGATATACCCTGATTGCTTATGAAAGTGGTGATCTTGCCGTCGCTGTCACATGTGATATCCTGAATTGTGGCGTGACGGGTAGGCTTCTCGTCAAGACGAGATATAGGCATGATCGGGAACACCTGGTCAATAGCCCATGAATCAGGCAATGACTGGAAGAGCGAGAAGTTACAGAAATACTTATCAGGCAGCATCTTGGAGACCTTTCGCAATTCCTCGGGCGCATGTTTGAGAGATGCGGCAATCTCCCCTACCTCACGTGCCACTGACCAGAACAGCTTCTCTATCTGGGCACGTGTACGCAGGTCGAGCATGCCGAGGCTGAACAGGTCGAGAGCCTCCTCCCTTATCTGCAGGGCGTCATGCCAGCTCTCGAAAAGACGGGGCTGACTGAGCTTATCCCATATTTCATACAATTCTCGGGTAAGCTCATGGGCGTCAGAGCCGATCTCTTCCTTCTCATTCCACTCCGGAAGCGACTTGGCGGCAAGCACCTCGAAAATCAATATGGAGTGATGGGCGGTAAGTGAGCGGCCGCTCTCGGTGATGATATTGGGCTGTTTCAGATTGTTCTTGACACATGCGTCAACAAGCGCCGATACAGAGTCATTGGCATACTCCTGAATCGAATAGTTCATTGAACTTTCGCTTGCCGAGCTGCGGGTACCGTCGTAATCCACTCCGAGACCGCCGCCTATGTCGATAAAGTCAATATTGAAGCCCATGCGGGAAAGCTGCACGTAGAACTGTGTAGCCTCACGGAGCGCGTTCTTTATACGGCGTATCTTGGTGATCTGGCTACCGATGTGGAAATGTATCAGCTTCAGGCAGTCTGACATCTTGTTTCGTTCCAGATAGTCGAGAGCCTGCAGAAGTTCGCTTGAATTAAGTCCGAATTTTGACTGGTCACCTCCTGATTCCTCCCATTTGCCCGAACCTGAGCTGGAGAGCTTGATACGTATACCTACATTAGGGCTTATCTTCAGACGCTTGGCCACATCTGCGATAAGAGTCAGTTCGTTAGGCTTCTCCACCACAAGATATATGCGGCGGCCCATCTTCTGTGCAAGCAGCGCCAGCTCGATATAATCCTTATCCTTGTAGCCGTTGCATATAATGAGCGCGTTCTCAGCGATATTGGTGGCAAGTACAGCATGAAGTTCGGGCTTACTGCCTGCTTCCAGACCGATATTGAACTTCTTGCCGTGACTTACAATCTCTTCGACAACCTCACGTACCTGATTGACCTTTATAGGATATATCACAAAATTTTCGGCCTTATAATCGTATTCCTTAGCGGCCTGCTTGAAGCAGCGTGATATTTTTTCTACACGGTTATCGAGTATATCCGGGAAGCGGAGTAGAAGCGGTGCCGTAACATCGCGTACCTGAAGCTCGTCCATGACCTCCTTCAGGTCCACCGAGGCATAGCCTTCACGGGGAGTCACAACTACATGACCCTTTTCATTGATTGAAAAGTACTTAAGTCCCCAACCATTTATATTGTACAGCTCGGCACTGTCCTCAATACGCCATTTTCTCATCGGCTGATAGTATTTTTTCTGTATTATTATAACAATTAAGTATGCAAAGATAGTCACTTTTACACTAACATCGTCATGTTTTAGCGAAATATATTAATCAGGATTACAAATATTTTGTCAGCCATCACAAAATTACCGTATCGGATAGCCTGTTATATGGGAATTTTGCTAAATTTGCACTTTATTTTTAATTCAAAAATAGACTGTATTATGGCCGACAAAACACCAGCGATTTATGGTATCATAGGGCGTCCGCTCACCCATTCATTCTCTCCGACTTATTTTAACCAGAAATTTGAGGCCGAAAACATCAACGCCAAGTATCTGCGTTTTGAATTGCCTGACATATCCGACCTTATGGAGGTCATATCCGAATATCCCACCCTGTCAGGACTGAACGTCACCATACCATATAAGCAACAGGTAATACCCTATATGGACGATATGGATGAAAACGCACGCGCCATCGGTGCTGTCAACGTGATAAAAATCATACGCACGAAGGGCGATCTTAAATTCAAAGGCTACAATTCCGATGCTCCAGCATTTGCCGACACTCTGCGCCCGTTGCTTACCCCTGCGCGCACGAAAGCTCTCATACTGGGAACAGGAGGAGCTGCAAAGGCTGTACGTCAGGGACTGATCAATCTCGGCATAGAGCCCCAGTATGTGTCACGTAAGGCCGGTGACGGCGTCATCACATACGCCGACCTGACTCCTGAGGTTATTGCTTCTCATAAAATCATAGTCAACTGCACTCCCCTCGGAATGTATCCGAAAGTTGAGGAATGTCCCGCCATTCCGTACGAACTGCTGACCCCTGACCATCTGTGCTACGACCTGATTTATAATCCTGACATGACGACTTTCATGAAACGTGCGCAGGAGAATGGTGCCGAAGTTAAAAACGGGCTGGAGATGCTCCTGCTTCAGGCATTTATCTCATGGCAGATATGGAATTCATAAACCGCGATACAATCATCACATTATCACTTTGATATGCAGCAGTTTGCAAAAAATCTTTACATTCTTCTGGTATTCATCATCGTTTTCCCATGGGAAAAACTGGTGGGTTTCACCTTCATCACTCCGGCAGTAGCACTGTTTGTAGGCCTCATGTTTGCCTTATGTTTTGGATGTCCTTATCCTAAATTCAACAAAAAGGGCTCCAAATTTCTCCTTCAGGCATCGGTTGTAGGTCTCGGTTTCGGAATGAACGTCACCGAATCGCTCAAATCAGGCAGCGAGGGCATGATGTTTACAATCGTCTCGGTAATCGGCGTGATGGTACTCGGCGTCCTGTTCGGCTACTGGCTTAAGCTCAACCGCAAGACATCTTATCTCATCGCGTCAGGTACGGCGATATGCGGCGGCAGCGCCATTGCGGCAGTAGGACCGGTGCTTAAGGCCAATGAGGAGGAGATGGCGGTGTCATTAGGAGTTATTTTCATCCTTAACGCAATCGCGCTGTTCATATTCCCGCCGATCGGACACTTCTTTGACATGTCACAGGCCCAGTTCGGTACATGGGCGGCTATCGCTATCCACGACACCTCATCAGTAGTGGGTGCCGGCGATGCCTATGGTCCGGAAGCGCTTCAACTGGCTACTCTTATCAAGCTTACCCGAGCATTGTGGATAATTCCGCTTGCCCTTGTCACGATGCTGATATTCCGCGAAAAAGGATCAAAGATCTCAATTCCTTGGTTCATTTTCCTTTTCGTGCTGGCCATGATCATCAACACATATTGCAATCTTCCGGCAGAAATATCTTCATGGATTGTTTGGCTGGCAAAGAAAGGCCTTGTCCTCACATTGTTCTTCATCGGAGCAAGTCTGTCATTAAAGACAATTAAAAATGTGGGCACCACTCCGCTGATACTTGCGGTAGCTTTGTGGATAGTCATCGGTGTCAGCAGCTTTACCGTGGTAATGCTCACAATTGACTGATATTGCGTCCTCCTCTCTCCTATATCCCTCTCCTTCCCCTGTTATTGATGACGATAGCCTATGCTGTCGTCATTAATAATAATAGTCTTGCCCGTAATGCACCATCAGGACCTTGCCACGGGCTGGTCGAGGAATGTCGTGTCAATGATTATGGGCAATCGGTCATCGTGATACTTCCCGATGGATCACGGGCTTTTCTTACAATTCCGTCAGTGGCCTCAAGGCTGCATCCCGGTGACAGCATATCCTTTAAATGCAGGTTGCAACTCCCTGCCGCCCCCGACAATCACAGTAATGATTTCCGGTCATATATGTGGCGCGAACAGATCAGCTTCACAGGATATCTACATTCTGACAGTGTCACGGTAACCGGTAAAAACGACAATCTGCTGTGGCGGCTGCGCAACTCCCGGATTACGATGGCCGACATGATCGCAACGTCGGATATCAGCAGCGAGACCGGCGAATTCCTTACAGCAATCGTGTTAGGTGACACCTCACGGTTGCCCGATGATACCCGAAAGGCCTTTTCCACAGCAGGAATATCTCATATACTCGCACTGAGCGGTCTACATATCGGAGTAATCATGGCTATCGCGCTGGCATTGCTGTCACCGCTGAGACTCTTCGGATTACGCAAGCTACAATGGGTAGGCACTATCATACTGCTGTGGATATACGCCGTCGTCACAGGGCTGTCTCCGTCAATACTGCGTGCTGTCATCATGGCTACCACACTTGCAACGGGATTTATCATCGAGCGCCGCTACATAGCGTTAAATGCCTTGCTGCTGGCAGCGATAGTAATACTCTTGCTTCACCCTATCGAACTTTATTCTCCCGGATTCCAGCTGTCATTTGTCTCCATAGGCACCATACTTCTGTTCAGTCCGCTGATTAACCGCATTGATCCTAAACGACGGGGATTATACTATATTACCGGCATTGTAACCGCCTCAATAATCGGCACATTATCCAGCGGAGTAATCGCAGCGTGGTATTTTCACACGTTTCCGGTATATTTCCTCATCGCTAATACTCCTGTATTGCCTGTCCTACCGGTTCTACTGGGTGGCGGAGGACTGCTTATATTCACAGAATGGGCCGGTATAACACCAGGATGGCTCACTTTTGGTCTGGATACCTTGTACGGACTGCTTGACCGTTTCGTATCATTTATCGCGTCACTTCCGGGAGCCGCAATTGAGAACGTCTATTTTCATCATGGAATATTCATACCCTATTTCATTACATTAGGACTGACAGCCTTCGTGATATGGCGCTTCCGGAAGCGGTTACTCATACTGCCATTGGCGGGAATCCTATCCACTGTGACCGTTGCCATCCTGCTGCAGGAGAAGGTTACGGACAATGATCTGTTTTTCCTGCGTGACAGCCGCCATCCCGCGGCCATCGTACGCGACAATGATAGGATTACACTCTTTACTCCTGCTCCTGAACTGTATTCCATCGACATAATGCAACGGTTTATCCACACGCACAGCGATTATCTGAAATCCCGCAAGGCAGATAAGAATATTGAGGTGATACGTACTGATACATTTTCAGTCGGGAGACGCACTTTTGCCTTTATCACATCTGACACCCTGCGTGACTATCGCACAGTCACCCATGCCATAATATGCCCTTCATTCCGTGGAGATATAGTCAAAACTATACAGCGGCTGGATGTCGATACAGTGCTATTGCCATCATGCATTCAGGCAGCCCGTCGCCGGGTAATCACCGAAAGCCTTCAACGCCATTCAATTCCGGTCCTTACCACCCAATAACCCCGTAAGACGCCGGCAGCTTACGGCTACCGTGACAACGGTGACGGCAACTGCAGCAATCATCCAGCGGTCAACAAGCAACGCCGTGATCACAGACAGCGAGACAACGGTAAAGCACAACACCGTAACTTGCCGATTAAGGGTTATACCGAGAACCTTGCGGCAGACTACAGCGACTATTGCCGCATATCCAAGGTACCATATCAGATAAGCAAAGCCAAGCGATCCGACGCCGCCGGCAAGATAGCATCCGATATTACATACAAGATATAGCACACAGCTCGAAAGCTCAGTAAGCAAATAATATTTTCCGGCTCCACGCGCAATAAGCATGTAAGCCATGCACCAGCTTACACCCCTGAACACGATGCCGACCGCACCCCACACTATATACGGGCCTATTACGGCAAACTCCGAAGAATAAAGCAGCATGACAATCCATGAATGTAGCGATATCATCAGAGTGACACACGGCATAAGCACCCAAAGCACCACCCCGGCCTCATGATTCATGTACACGCTCATTCTGCGTGACGACCGCGCCACTTTGCTTAATCTGGGGAAATATTCCACTGCAATTGCAGTGAATATAAGGCCGACATAACGCGTCACCACAGTATATCCGGCCTGATAATAGCCTACGGTTGTCTCGCCTCCACGGTTGTTAAGCCATATCATGAACAGATAGGATGCCAGATAAGTGGCAAATGCCGATACAGTCATGTAAGCGCCAAGGGTAAGAAACTCACGGCCTTTGTCGGTCATCTCCCGATAAGTTACAGGCTTTACCACCACCTGTCTGCGTGAGGCAATATATATGGCGATGAAATTACTGACCGTAAATACGATTATCGAGGGCATAATGGATGCCTCTCCCCATATACGGTACATAGGCACCGACACGGCCGTTCCTGCAACCGTACCCCATACTGAAGCTCCGGCAAGTTGTTTTAGCCGTCCATAGCCCTGAAGCACCGCCTCGCGGCCACCGGTTAGTGAAGTCAGGAGCATCACGACTGATAGCCATAGGAATGCTACGGTATGTGATGTATCGCCGAAAGTGATACGGCTTAGCAAAGGTGCACCGGCAAGCATCAGCAATGCTCCTACGGCACCAAGTACCCATGACCATCTTACTACGATGCTCACAATCAGTTCACGCACTGACCGGTCACCGTCACGGTGGACCGATATGTCACGCACTGCCGAAGTACGCAGATTAAGCTGCGTGGCCGATGAGAGCATTTCAATTGTCGCATTGTAAAGTCCGAGCAGACCTACTCCGACAGGCCCTATCCACAAGGCAATAAGCTTGGCACGCAGCAGCGCACATACTATTGACAGCCCCTGTACGCTGCCAAACAAGCCCATAGTCTTCAGTATGACTGCCGAGGCTCTATGCCCGTGACCAGTTACTTCACCCACGCCGTAGGATTGAGTTTTTCCTTTTCCTTACGCAGTTCAAAGTGTAATACCGAGCGATTGCCATCGTCGGGATCAGCATATATGCGGCCGAGCGCCTGACCGGCCTTAACGGTATCACCGTTCTTTACGAGCACATTCCCAAGATTGGCATATATACTCAGATAATTGCCGTGACGCACCATCAATATGTTGTTGAAACCGGGCTGCTGGAATATTGCAGAGACCTTGCCGTCAAACACGGCACGGGCATTTGCACCAGGTGTGGTCTCGATGTCGATACCTGAATTGTCAATCTCGACATTAGGCAGATCGGGATGACGGTGACGGCCGAACGGACGCACTATCTTATATTTACCGGAGACTGGAAACAGCAGACGCCCCTTATTGCTTTCAAACGATCCTGAGAGCTTTCTTGCCGCTGCCGCCTCGGCTGTAAATGCAGTGCCTGCTGATGACTTGGTGCCGGAAGCTGCCGGCGCAGTCTTTGCAGTCCCATTACCTGTCGTGCCTTTTGCCGTAGCCTTAGGTTCATTTTTTGCAGCAGCGGCTTTTGCAGCCGCCTCCTGGCGGCGCTGCTCCTCGACAATCAGGCGGTCGAGCTCGGCATCAAGCGCACGTGCCTGCTTCTCCTTCTCACGTAACACTGCCTGCAGCGAAGCACCCTCTTTTTTAAGCTTTGAAACAAGGGTGGCCGACTGTTGCTGCTTGGTCTCAAGCTGACGACATTCCGAGCCGAGTTTGGCTACCGCATTCCCCTTTTCCTGCTGAAGCTCGGCGAGCTGTTGCTTTTTCGCATCCAGATCATGCTGGACAGCCTGAAGCTCCTCATTTTTTCGTGTACGCCATTTTGAAAATTCCCCGAGATAACGCATGCGCCGGTAGGCTTGCGAAAACGACTCGGAGGCGAAGATAAACGCCAGTTTTGACATATCTCCGCGCTGTGACTGGCCAAGACGCTTTACCGAAGCCGCATAAGCGTCTTTCAGCTGCTTTATATGACCGTCAAGATAGGCTATGGAGTCATTGACAACATTCAGTTCATGATCGATCGAGTCAAGTTGTCCGGTCAGAAGGGCTATTGACTCGGTGTGACTCTTTATATCGGCTTTAAGAAGATTAAGTTCGTTAAGCGTGCGTGCCGTCTGGCGTTTATTGGCCTCGATCTGCTCGGCGGTAAGCTTTATGGCCTTGGCAGTGGCTTCCCTCTCCTTTTTGACATTGGTCATCGTACGCTTTGCGGGAGGTGCGGCCTGTCGCGTGTTCTTACGCGGAGTGGCAGCATCGGCCATCGCCGCCACTGCCAGTATGAGCAACCCGACTGTCAATCTTCTTATCATGATGTCAGAGAGAAAGATTAGAGAGTAATTCACGCGGTGTTATTCGTCGGTAACCTGACGGGGTCTGCCATTTTACGTTTACACCTTCATTCCACTTTGAAGAAGCCCATTTCCACGACAGAGATCCGTCGATCAGGGTCTTTCCCAACATCGCATTCATCTTTACAACCGAGGCGACACGACCGGCCTGATCCGTGTCGATGAAATCCTCATAGCTCACCGACAGCCTGGAGCCGGCAGGCTGAGTGGTCTTTACGCCGATAAGCATATCCTGAATGTCACTTACAGTAACAGGGAATTGTCCTGCAACATCCTTAAGGCTCTCCGCCATATATACTTTCGACGGTTTTATCATGCCGAATACCGAGTCCTCGGTCACATAAAGCCGGCCAACCTCAAATCCGATAATGCGCAGACTGACATCAATCGCATGTCCGCGCACCATTTTAACACGGGCTGCCACATTGGCCCGCGTAGGAGAGTTCAGACTTATATTGAGCGGAACTTCAAGATCAGTCCAGAGAGTTTCAGCCGGCTCCGCAGACTGGCTGCCATCAGCCGGCGTCACACTATGACGCGATGAATGGCATCCGGCAAAAAGCAGGACACCACACATCATAAAAATCAGTATTTTGGATATTTTCATCTAAGGTTATTCAAAATAATAGGCACGGTTCTTTACCTTGCGTTTCAGCAGTTCATTGTCAGGAGCCAGTTTCAACGCCTCTTCCCAATACTCAACTGCCTGCTTCGGCTCACCGTTCATGAAGTATATGTCACCGGCATGCTCGAGCAACTCATCACCCAATTCCGGAGAATTTGCAATAGCCTTGTCAATATAGGCCTTAGCCTCGACATATTGTTTAAGCTTAAACAACACCCAGGCATAAGTATCAAGCGAGGTAGCATTTTCGGGCTGAGCCTTGATAGTTATCGCACTCATCCGCTCGGCCCGTTCAAGATCGCGGCCTTCGACCGCAAGATAATAAGCGCAGTTATTAAGGGCAAGCAGATTGTCAGGGAAAATACTTATCGCCTCGTCATAAAAATTAAATGCTTTATCCTTATCACCCATGGCGTAATAGACATCGCCTATCGAGGACTGGATCGACGACAGCTGTTCGATATCGGCTGAATCCGTAAGCTCTTTTGCCCGCTCGAGTTCAGCAAGCGCCTTATCATACTGCTTCGCAACAGTCGCAGTGGTACCGGCTATAAAGTGCAGCATTGAATTGTCGGGATAATAATGCAACGCATTTTCCGACGCCTCCGATGCCTTATCTATTTTATCGGCACGCAGATAAAGATTGATCAGCATGTGCCAGCGTTCTTCCGACACGGGATCGATATCAAGCGCATATCCCATTTGCTCGGCAGCCTCTTCATAATCCTCAAGAGCCAGCAGATACGAACAGTAAAGGTCGTGTATTGCCGCTTCATGGGGATGCTGGTCAAGAAGAGTGGCGAAAAGCTCGCGTATACGAGGCTGCTGCGAAGGCTGCTCGTACAGCTCACGGATATAGCTTGTAAGCAGCTCCATCTTCGTGTCAAGATCAAGGCTGCTCTGTTTCAATGCCTGAAATATCTCCCTGTCATAAGCTATGCTGTCACCGGCCGATTTATAGAAGTTGGCGCGGGAATAATATGCAAGACCTGATCCAGGATCAAGCTCACATGCGCGGTCATAGTAATGAAGGGCCGAGTCCCGTTCAGAGAACATGGCGTAAATATCACCTGCAAACACGTTGTTTTCAGGACTCTTGGGAGATGCGGCAAGCAGCTCGCGTACCTCGCGCAATATTGATACAGTGTCCTGAGTGGTAAGGTAAGCGCTTATCTTGCGTGTAGAAACGGGGATATTCTTGCCCTGAGCCTTTTCGACACGCTCAAACACACCGATTGACTTGGCGACATTAAGCGAATCACGACTCCTTACAAGCGCCTCGGCATAACGGAATGCGATATCACTCTTCTCTGGATATATCGAGTCGAGCACGCTCCACACTCTCAGTGCCTCGGCGCCGTTGCCGATACGGTCATTGATCTGGGCGTATACGAAATTGTTGTAATAGTCACCGGGATCATTATTGAAATGACGCTTCATCAGCGAATGCCCCTGCGTAAACCGGGCACTGTCTTCGGTGGCGGTCATCAGATCATAATATCCTACATAAAATGCCAGCTCATCATCATCGGGATTGAGAGCAAACGCCCTGCGGAGCAACTCATAATAGGCATCGTCATGACCGGCCTGATGCTGTCGCAGTCCCTCCATAAAGATATAATCGCTTTTCCTGACGTCGGCCTCGACATCACGGACATTACGCTTACCTGGAGCAGCCGACATGACAAGCAGCCCAAGAAGTAAAGGAGCTATATGTTGCAGCAGTTTCATCGGGATCAGTTTACTCCGGTATGGCCGAATGCGCCATCTCCGCGTTCGGTTCTGTCAAGACGCTCCACCGGCTCCCACTCGGCACGTATGTAGCTTTTAATCACCATCTGACAAATGCGTTCACCATCCTTGATGACAAATGGCTCATTTGACAGATTGATAAGTATCACTCCTATCTCGCCACGATAATCGGCGTCAACAGTGCCGGGTGAATTCACCAGCGTGATACCGTGTTTAAGTGCGAGACCCGATCGCGGGCGTATCTGACACTCATATCCGTGAGGCAGCTGTATGTAAAGCCCAGTAGGGATAAGGGCACGTTCAAGCGGTCCGAGAGTCACCGGCTCCTTAAGGAATGCGCGTACATCCATGCCTGCGGCTGAAAATGTCTCATAAGCAGGCAGCTCATTACCTGAGCGATTGATTACTTTTATCTTGATCCTCTCCATAAATACTGATGGGTAATAGATGAATACTACATCAAAAACACAATGCGGGCCAAATAAGTTTATCCACGCGATTACATCGGCAGAGCCCGACCACAGTCATCAGCGGAACGGTCGTCAACGGCGACACATCCTGCCTGACCAAGGCCGGGCTCTGCAAACCGAAGGAGTCGAGCTATGATTACTCGCCTACTTTGTTATAACGTGCGTTCAGACCCTTGATTACCTCATCGGTGATATCGAGAGCCGGATTGAAGTACACACCGGCAGCCTTGTACAGGATGGCGTCATACTTCTTCTTTGCATTGTAATCCTTGATGAAAGCTTCAATGGAATCGGTGAGCTGCATCTGCTGCTGGAGCAGTTCGCGCTGGGCCTCTTCCTGAAGGCTATTGATATAGTTCTGAGCCTCAGCCTGCTTCTTGTTGAAGTTCTTTACATCTTCTTCATAGCTGGCCTGTGACAGATAGCCATTGTTGTTCATCTTCTGCTGGATTGAGTTACCGAGCTTGTCAAGTTCGGCACCGCGTGTACGCTGAGCGTTGTCAATCTTGCTTATCGAGCGCAACTGAGCTTCATGGAAGTCCTTGGCCAGATTGTAATTGGCGGCGATAGAATCAGCGTCAATATAGCGGATGTTAAGCGGAGCAGCCTCGCCGGTAGCTACGGGGGCGGCAGGAGCGGTAGTGTCGCTGTTTGAACAAGAAACGGCTGTGAGCGCGAGTACGAGCATCAGCGACTTGGCACTAAGTGCAACTTTCTTCATGTGTTAGTTTAGTGTATGAATGATATATTATTTCTTTTCTTTATCAGCCTTCGACATCAGCGTAACCTCGTGCGCATGACCGATTCTGAACCGCCAGCCCTTTACAAAGAGCATTTTCAAGCCGAGTAACAATACGGCGACTCCAAGCAGTATTACGGTTAGAAGCACTGTTTTCACAATATCGCTGCTAAAATTTCATGCAAATATAAGAAAGGTAAATCAATTTTGGTAATAACTAAATTTTATTTTGTAACTTAGGGTGCGAATTACAGATAAATTTAACCATTTTATACACTTTCGCACAACTTTTAAAACAACAACATATCAACAAAATCAAATTATGACTATCAAGGATCTACAACCCGCTCTGATCTGGTCAATTTTTGACGAGATCACCCGTATCCCCCGTCCGTCAAAAAAAGAAGAGAAAATACGTCAGTATCTTCTTGACTTTGCAGCAAAACACAATATTGCAGTCAAGACTGACACCGTAGGCAATGTCGTGATGAGCAAGCCGGCAACTCCCGGACATGAAAATGCCCCCACTGTAATCCTTCAGGGTCACATGGACATGGTATGTGAGTCTAACGATAAGAACTTTGACTTTGAAAACAACCCGATAACCACTATCATCGACGGTGACTGGGTAAAGGCCGACGGTACTACCCTCGGTGCCGACAACGGTATAGGCATGGCTGCATCGCTTGCAGTGATGGCCGATGACTCTCTTGTTCACGGTCCCGTAGAAGCTCTCTTCACAGTTGACGAGGAGACTGGTATGACAGGTGCCAACAATCTCGGCGCCGACATGATGAACGGCACTATCCTGCTCAACCTCGACTCAGAGGATGACGGTGAGGTATTCATCGGTTGCGCCGGCGGTATCGACACCACCATCTCTTTCTCATATCACCGCGAGATGACTCCTGCCGACTACCACTGGTTCCGCATGGATCTTTCAAAGCTCAGCGGCGGTCACTCAGGCGGCGACATCCATGAAGGACGTGCCAACTCCAATAAGTTGCTTGCCCGCTTCCTGTTTGACATCAGCCGTAAGCACGCCATCAGCCTGTGTGAAATCAGCGGCGGTAACCTCCGCAACGCTATTCCCCGCGCCGCTCATGCCGTGTTCGGTGTAAGCCATTCGTCAAAGGAGGAAGTTATGGTAGCTTTCAACGAATATGTAGCAGCAGTCGAGAATGAATACCGTCACACCGACCCCGACATGACAATCGTCATCGAAAGCGTCGAGAAGCCTGAATATGCCATCGATACCGACACTGCCACCGCACTGATCCGCTCACTGTATGCATGTCCTCACGGCGTTGTTTCCATGAGCCATGATCTTGAAGGCCTTGTCGAGACCTCAACTAACCTCGCCTCTGTAAAGATGCAGCCTGACTCGACAATCCTCGTTACCACAAGCCAGCGCAGCTCGGTAGAGTCACGCAAGTATGACATCGCACGTCAGATCGAAGCCCTCTTCCTTCTTGCCGGCGCAAAGGTAACCCACGGTGACGGATATCCCGGATGGGCTCCCAACATGGACTCTACAATCATGAAGATTGCAAGCGAGGCTTACGAAGAGCTCTATCACGTTAAACCGGCCATCAAAGCCATCCATGCCGGTCTGGAATGCGGTCTCTTCCTGACCAAGTATCCTCACCTCGACATGGTATCATTTGGCCCGACACTGCGCGGCGTACACTCTCCTTCAGAGAAAATGTACATTCCCGCAGTTGAGAAATTCTGGAATCAGCTCGTCCTTATCCTCAAGAAGGTGGCTGATCTCAAGAAGTAATACTGATTAACCGAAACTCAGAGCCGGACCGTGGAGTACTACGGTCCGGCTCCATTCACTAAAATCTGAGTTCCATGAACACCAAGCTCACATCACTGCTTTTGTTGGCGGCCGGCAGCTCTTTCTGTGCGGACGCTGCCAAGCCATTTCCTGCCACCGACAGCAATGGCAACAACGTGAGTGTGCTTGATTCGATTGTCGAAGTGACTCCCATGCGGCCGCTGCAGCACAGCGATTACGAAAAGGCGGCAAAGAAACTCGGATGTGACGTGGCCGCAATAAAGGCGGTCGTACTAATAGAGGCAGGACACGACCTGAAGGGCTTCACCCAGTCAGGGCTGCCGATAATCAACTTTGACCTCAATACATTCCGCAAACGTGCCAAGAAGCGCGGTGTAAATATCGAGAAATACCGGAAGTCGCATAAACCCGTATTTCAGGCTGTAAAAAGCGAATCGCACCAGCAGGGACAGCACATCCGCCTGGCAAGCGCGCTCGACATCGACAGCGTAGCCGCGATAGAGGGCACATTCTGGGGGATGTTTCAGATAGCAGGTTTCAACTGGGACAAGTGCGGCACCAAATCTCCGATGGACTTCATGGAAAAAATGTCCTATTCCGAGCAGGAGCAGCTGTCACTATTCGTCAACTTCATCAAGAGCAACAAGCTTGACCGCTATCTGCGCTCACGCGACTGGAAGACATTTGCCCAGATATACAACGGCCCGCTCTATTACACCCACCATTACGACACACGCCTGGCCGCCGCTTATAATAAGTTCAAGGCAGGACGTTAAATTTCGTCACCTTCAGTGCCTTTAAGCCTCTTTTTAGGCGTTACACCGAGGCTCCTGAGCGAATCAACCCTGTTCATCACATTTCCTTTGCCGACGTAAAGTCTGTTACGGGCCTCATCAAAGGCTCCACGCAGCTTCACGATCATATCATCAATATCCATAAAGCTCTTTTCAAAGCCGGCGACCTTGTCATAAAGATCAGCCGCGGTCTTTACTATACGCTCCACATTTTTGCCCTGACGGTCATACTGCCACAGGTTATAGGCAAGCTGCAGAGCCATCAGCAAGTTGCTCGGCGATATTATGATGACACGCTTCTGATAGGCATACCGGCTAAGATCGGGCTGCTGCTTCATGGCCGCGATATAACCGCTCTCATTGGGTATGAACATCAGCACGAAGCCTATGGCATCGTCAACCACACGGTCATATTTTTTCTCGGCAAGTTCGTCGACATGCTTGCGCACACTGCGCACATGCTCCCTCATAAGGCGGTCACACTCGGCCGGATCTTCAGCATTCACCGCATCAGCATAAGCGGTAAGCGAGACCTTTGAGTCGATTACCACACAACGCCCTTCGGGGAAGCGCACGATGACATCAGGAAACAGATTGCGGCCCTCTTCATCCTTCACATTTTCCTGCACGAAATATTCTTCATCCTTATGCAGACCGCTGTTTTCAAGCAATGTCTCCAAAACCATCTCACCCCAGTTGCCCTGGGTCTTGGTTTCAGCCTTGAGAGCGCGGGTAAGGTTGGCGGCATCCGAGCCGATGCGCTCCGACTGCTCACGCAGCGACCGCACTGCATTGTCCTGCTGCTGTTGAAACATCTTCATCGCGGCCTCAAACGTATCCTTGATCTCCTTCTTGTTGACCTCTCCACGGGTACGGGTGTCATCTACCGAGCGGCGGAACGCGTCAAACTGCTCTTTGATCGGCTTCAGAAGTTCATCGATCTGGGCGCGGTTGGTATTCTGCAGATCGGCCTGACGCGACGCAAGCTGTTCGGCCGCTGCAGCCTGCCACTCCTTCTTCAGTGCATCAAGCTTGAGCTGCCACTGGCGGTCGGCCTCACGGCGCATCTCAGCGGAGTGTTCCTGCTCCTTGCGCAGTTGCTCATTGGCTCCGTCGATAAGCTGACGGGCATACTGGCGTTCACTGTCAAGTTGACGCTCCATGTCGCGCACACGAGCCTCGGCATTATCGATAGCCGGTTTCAAACGGGCCTCTGTTTCAGCCGACTTTCCCCGCATGACGAGCCACACAGCCACCGCACCAACTATAATTCCGAAAAATGAAGCCAATATTATTTCCATAGATATTATTGTTTTTACTGCCTGACAAAGGTACAAAAAAAGGAGCAGTCTTAAAAACTGCTCCTTATATAGTCATATTGACAATCTATCAGGTTACTTCTTGATAACTCGTACAGCCTTGTCACCGACCTTGACAATGTAAAGACCTGAAGCGAGATCGGTTACATCAAGTTCAGTAACTTCTGCAGCACTCTTGACGAGCATACCGTTGATTGAATATACAAGTACATTGACAGGCTCAGAGAAGTTGAGCACGTCAAC
>CAZIPQ010000033.1:0-19273 GCA_964541165.1 uncultured Muribaculum sp. | reverse complement strand
TTCCGGATCCCGCTTAATAGTTTTGGCTAAGTGTTATTTGTGGATGATCAATACTCCTCGCCGGGAGCACCGATATCGTTCATTTCTTTTGTAGCCTGCTTTACCTCTTCGGCTGTAGCCTGCTGTTCGTACTGACTTTCCTGATCACCGGGGGTGTGTTTCTTAACCTCGGGAGCCTCTTTTTTTATTTCTTTAGCATCCATAATGTGTAGTTTTAATTGTTTGTAATTAAAACACATCATGGCGCAAAGTGGTTCACGGAATCGCCGTTACTCTTCCTTCTGCGGCAGAGTGACGCGGATAAGTTCCAGACGGGTAGCCGAACGCTTGACAATGGTAAACGTGATGCCGTCGATGTCGACTGTCGAACCGGCCGACGGGATCTCGCCCATCTCATTGAGGATATAGCCGGCAAGGGTCTGATACTCGTCGCTCTCCGGTATATCTATTGCGAAATTGTCGCGCAGATCGCTTATCTCGCAACGGCCTGCAAATTCATATACTCCCGGCTCGATCATGCGCGCGGTAAGACGGCGGTTGTCATGTTCGTCCTGAATATCGCCGAATATCTCCTCGACAAGATCCTCAAGCGACACGAGGCCTGCCGTACCTCCGAATTCATCGACCACAACAGCCATCGAGCGTTTTTCGGCAAGCAGACGGCGCATCATTTTGTTGGCAAGCAATGTCTCGGGAGCAAAGATAACAGGCTTTATAGCCTCTTTCCAGTCCAGATCAGGATGAAACAGCTCACTGACATGGATATATCCGAGCACATTGTCAATATCCTCACGATATACGAGTATCTTGGAGCGTCCCGACGAAGTAAACAGGTTGACGAGCTGTTCGCGGGAAGTCGTGTCGATATTTACCGCAACCACCTCATTGCGCGGGGTCATGCAGTCGCGCAGATGCGTCGACGAGAAGTCGATGGCGTTATGGAATATCTTGACCTCGTGTTCGACCTTCGACTTTGCGGCCTGATCATCGATAGAGGTCTGGATATACTGGTTGAGTTCGCCTATGGTAAGCACGCCGAATGACTGGTTGACATCCTTGATGCCACACAGGCGCATCAGCATTCTCGACAGCCATGACGAGAACATCGACAGCGGATAAAGCAGTACCCAGAATACGAATATGGCGGGTGCAAACACACGCAGCGATGAGTTGGGATTGATGCGGAAAATGGTTTTCGGGAAAAACTCACCGGTGATAAGGATTATGGCCGTCGAAATGAGCGTCTGCATCACCAGGACAAATGCCTCGTTGGGATATATCGATTCCAGCCACGGCGAGAGCAGGGCTGCCGCTCCCATACCGTACACCACAAGCATGATATTGTTACCCACCAGAATTGTAGATATAAACAATTCCTGATGCTTGTAATACATGTTCACGATACGTCCTATAAGCCCGCCACGCTTTACGTCAATCTCGACCTTGACGCGGTTGGCCGATATATACGCGATCTCGACTCCTGAAAACAGAGCCGAGAATACAAGTGAAATCAGGCTAATCAGTAGCCACTGTAGTGATATCTCGTTCATTACTGTCGTTTGGAGTTGTATCACGCCGTGCCTTGAAATCACTTATCGGGAATATACCCGACGGACGGCGGATAGTATAGGTGGTCATACGCTCGTTGGAGTTGAAGCCGTAGCCCTCGATCACACGGTCGGCACGCTCGATATGAATGAATGAATCGGAATAAACCTTGTGTTCACGCTGATTCCAGAAGAGCTGCTGGGTCAGGAACTTCTCCCCTACCGTATTGAGGATATTGACATTGCCGTCAAGTCGCCACAGGCCCTTGTTTTTCAAGTAAACCGCCGAGTCACAGACTATGGTAGCATCGGTGTCAAAGTTATCGTCAAACTTCTCTATAAACATTCCGTCCGGGAAATGCCATGAAGGCTCGGCAGCCTCATCAAACACGAGCCACAGCGGTGTATTGATGCGGTAGCGCGTCACTCCCGAGTCAGAGATCATGGTAACTACATCACGCGTAAGCATCGTGGGCACTGTCTCCGGGTCAACATCCATGCTGACCATTTCAGTCTTTTCATCGCCGCAGGCCACGGTCAGCACAGCCAGTATCAGCGCACCAAGCACCGATCTGCGCGACTTCCAGGATGATTTACACGAGCCTGACGTCATGCCATCAATATATCTTGGACTGGAGGAACCACACCTCGTTGAAATTGATGCCGAGGGTGATGTTGAAATAATTTTCCTTGATAAGCGGATTGGGTGTAGCCTGACGGTTGCGCCACTCAAAGCCTACGTTGATCATAGTCTTGACACGCATGCTTGCAGCTGCTGCCGGGAGGCCGAGACCTATGCTGAGGCCACGCTCACGCACACGGTTGCTTCCGATACGGATATAGTCCTCGGTTGCAAAGGCACCGGCACGATAGGCTATACGCTGAAAATAGTTACCGCGAGTCTTCGGCACAAACTGTGCTCCGAGAGAAAACTTCGTGCGGTTATCCATCTGCAATACACCGTCCTGATCATCGAGTTCGGCAAATTTGGCATCCTTCCAGTTCTGATAACTCATGTCGGCCTCAACCATCAATCGGTCACGCCACTTGTAGTTAATACCGAAACCGAGTGACATCGGCAGGCTGAACTTACCCTTCATCGAAGTGTATGCAACCGTATCGGCCTGAACATCGCTGCTACCGATGTTGTAGTAGTTCACACGCCAGGCATGACCGAGCAGATCCTTTTTCGGCGACATTGTCACTCCGAGAGTAAAGCGATGCTCCTTATTGAACAGATAAGAATACTGAATACCGAAGTCAAGATGATAGTCACGCACCTGAGTCACCTTCTCAAACAGTGCAGTCGATGATGCCGAGGCAGGATAAGCATAGATATCGTTGATCGTTGTACCGAACAGATAGCCAATGTTAGCTCCTAAGGTAAAGCCCTTGAACGGCTTCACTCCGACACCCAGATACAGCTGGTTAAGGCCGCCGGAACCGGTACGCGACGACACGCCGTTCTCGATCTTCGAGCCGAAAGAATAACCGACCGAGCTGTAAGGCACGAGACCCACACTCACGCCGACCCGCTTATGCACGGGAAACAGCATCGTGATATAATCGAGTCCCCCGCCGAAATCGTTGCTCTTGACATCATTGTCGCGGCTGTGGAGCGATGTTACGGTAAGGCCCATGTCAAAGAGGAATGTCAGCGAATCGACCGCAGCATAGCTTGCCGGATTCATGGCATTGATCTGCCGTCCGTCGGCCATGGCATAGCCAACACCGCCCATGGCACGCTGTGCCGACGTAGCATTGTCATTTATAATACCGTAACCGTACATCGAGTAAGGTGTATTGTTAGTCTGCGCTGAAGCGCCGGCCCATACAGTCATAATGACGGCGGCGACACTTATGATTTTTTTAGCGATGTTCATTATATAATAATATACTGTTTAATCCTTTAGTTACAAGTTCCGGCACCACCTCTACCTTCAGGTCGATAAGCGGCGCTATGCGGCCGGCGTCACCGCCGGTCATTATGACGACTGCGTCGTCACCGAGTTGCGAGCGGTAGTAAACGGTCTCCGCGACAATTCCACGTACTACCCCTGCCCGGATGGCGGCGTCGGTTGACGTTCCCCACATCTCCACCGGCAGGTCGCTCTCTACGTCGACCATCGGCAGACGCTCCGTGAGATCATGCAGAGACTTCGCTCTCATCCACAGTCCAGGCGCTATATTGCCTCCCACGTAACAGCCTTCGGCTGTCAGCAGATCGTAAGTAACGGCTGTACCAGCATCAATCACAAGTACATCACGTCCGGGATACATAGCATACGCCCCGGCAACGGCGGCGATACGGTCGCGTCCCAATGTGGCCGGAGTGGCATATCCTACCGTGAACGGCAGCGGCAACATTGATGTCAGTTCGTAGACACGCTCGGTAATACGCCTGAGCGCCACTATGACATCCTCGCCATGATGTGACACGGAACAATATATGGCCGCATCAACCGCATAGCGTTCAGCCAGCTCTTCAATATGCCGACTATCCAGCTGATCATAGCGATAGTGGGCTACCAGGCCGTCACCTTCATAAAGGTCAACCTTAGCAGCCGAATTACCCTGATCTATGACTAAATTATAGCCCATGGCGTGACAAAATTACTAAATCCATAGCAAATTATCAAGTTATCTACCCTCCTTGCGCACCACCCGGGGTATCATTATGGAAGTATAGACAAGCAGACATCCTCCGGCCAGCGTGAATGCAAGCCAGTCAGACGTATAGGGCGAATAAAACTGGAAGAAACAGGAAACACAGAAAAAGATGGCGGCCCATGTCTCCAGACGATAGAGGCGCTTTACCCTGAGGTTGTCACCCTGATAACGGCTGAAAAGGCGCCCCACCAGATTGATTATGGCTCCCGCGCCGAATATCCACCGTCCGGTAAGGATACCATATCCGAGTATCGGGGTCAACACGCCTACGACTATAAGCACCATACCCACGGTTATGGTCCACGGCCAAATTACATTATTTTTTGCAACCTGCTTCATTATCATTCGATTATATACACGTCCTCGTTTTCACGCTGCATGTGGTACTTCTCCCTTACAATGCGTTCCATCGTAGCGGGATCAGTGTCAAGGCTGTGATTGAGGCGCCGGTAATATTCAAGAGTATCGTTGTTCATCTTTATCTCATGGCGCAGCTCTATGATACGGGAGTTGTACTCAATCGACTTCAAAATGGAATTCTCATTAAAGAACAGCACAATGAGTACAAATCCCACTACGATCAGCAAAGTCACTGATACATAGCGGCGACACCAAGCGATAAAACCCGATTTCTCCTGATTCATACCGCAAAATTACAAAAACCTATTGATACGCAGCAAGGTTATTATAGAAAATTCACATTATTCTATCGCGCGTCATCATCACAGACGCATTTTTGGTGTTTCGGTCTCGATAGGAGAAAAACGCACGGAAATTTTATACTTCTCAAAGCAGTCTTTTCTATATTGCCTCATTTCCTTCTCCATCTTACGGATTATTTTTTGCATTTCCATGCACTTGTCGAATATGTCCTTGCACGCCTTACTCCCCGGAGCATCCTTTTTTACAGAAAGATAGGTATTATTCGATTTTCTGAATAGTGAATGAACTTCCATTTTTTTCTGCACCATTTTGTTGTAAGTGATGTTACATTCGAGCGTTGCCCTGTTCCTTCTGGCTATCTCCTCAGGTGAACGACCCGCTTTAGGCTGCTCCTCCTCAATCTCCTCATAAGCAGTATATGACGAGTCATAATTTGATTCGCCAGCCGATGAACGAGAGCCGCTACCGCTGCCATTATTGACCGCCGAAAGTGACTCGTTTAGTGCGTCAAGTCCTTTGCCGAGTTTATCAAGCACATCCATAAACTTACTGCCACTCCTTTTCTGCGGCGCAGACTGTACGGTAGTACCGGTGGTTGACTTTTGTACTGTACTGTTGGCATTTGTACCGGTATATGCTGATGCCATCTGACTCGGCTCAGCCACCGCTCTTTTCGCAGCCTCGGTTTCTTTCTTCAGTGTCGCGGCCCGTGAAGCAGACTTCTTATCCCCTTTCTTTCCCGCTTTTTCATACCAAGAGGTCGCTTCACTTAGGCTTTTGCTTACACCATGCCCCTCCTCATAGTTCTTTCCGACAGAAGCCATCGACTTGACATCGCCACCCTCGGCTGCCTTCAGATAATAAATATGTGACAGGCCATATTTGCCTTTTTCTTCATACGAAACGCCCTTTCGATAAGCCTCCCGTGGTGTGCCTTTCAGATGAGAGCGAAGATTGGTCAGGTTCTGTACTGTTTTATTATAGCGGTATTCCGATAAGTCCTCGATGCTGTTTTCCGAAAGGATTCGCTCGTATAACATCGCCGCCCTGACAGAATCACATCCACCGGGTCTATACCCTTTCTCACACTTCATTGCTTCATTGTCCATAGCTTCAGGTACACCGGCATCAACCGCCTCCTCACGCCATATATCCAAGATCTCCTCTCTGGGGAAAGAGGCAGGTCTTTTTCGACCGGTAGAGAAATAATGATACATATCATACATCTTGTACTTAGATGCGGCATCTCCCTCGGTAGCCGCCTGATATAAGACGTCAAGTGCCTTTACCTCATCCTTCTTTATCCCTTTGCCACCATAAAACAACAGCTTGGAGTAGGCCGCAACCGCGTCAGGATAACCGGCCCGATATGCCTTTACAAGACATTCCTCCGCATATTTAACCGTTTTCTTATCGCTGGAATATCTGTTATCAAGCCATTTCTGATATTCAGGACCGCCTTTCAGCGCCATATTCACTGTCTTAGAAGGTTTTCGGTAGACTACCTGTTTTATATCCGGAATATCCAGCATCAAGCCCTTCATACATTCCGTGATTTTAGGATTTCTGGACTTCAACTGTGCTTCCGTAACTCCGTATTTCGCAGCTATGGATGAAAATGTCTCTCCATCCTGAATGGTATGCGTTTTGGCATAAGCCACCACGTTAACCGACAAACAAGAAATTAATGCGATAAGCAATATCCGACCAAATCCTTTCATAGAAACGATTGTTATTGTGAAATGAGATCTATTATTTGCAGCATCGACAAAATCATCCGATTACATTCCGCCGGCACGGCGACATGTATAATAAAACATCTGTCAACGCCTTACTCCACAAAATTACAAAAAATCCAGAATTCCATCAGATTTTCAGCAATATTCCATCAATAAACCAAAAAATTGTTCCAACTGAGGTAACTTGTTCACGCCGCTGCGCCCTATGAGTAATACCCAATCATTAAACATAGGAAGAAATCGGAGCATTTATGAATCTTACCGCATGATCGGATAAACCAATTTAGGGATGGAGGCGTTATTATAGTTAAGTCACATTATCCCTTATTCGTAATGCCGCATACACTTATCCCGACCCACAAAGTCGCCACCTGGCTAATTGAGAAGATTGACATGCTGCTTGACCATGTAGGTCTTGACCGGTCAACCGAGATCGAGGAGATCGCCTACATACTTATCGTCACGCTGGCATCAATCGGCATAGGACTCATCATTCGCAAGATCATAGTGTTTATTGTCCAGAAGCTCGTGTATTCCCACAAGACGATGCTGATCGAGGAGTTCAAAAATCAGCACATTGTGGAGCGATGCAGCCATATAGTGCCGCCGCTCGTATTTCTTGCGCTGATCCCTGTGGCAATCGATACTGACCAACGCACCGTGACCATCCTTGAACGCGTCGTGCTGATCTACTTCGTAATTGTATTGGGCTGGAGTATCTGTTCCGCATTCAATATAATCTGGAATGTGTACAACACACGCGACAATGTCCGCAACCTGCCATTGAAAGGTATCGTGAACCTGGCAAAAGGACTTGTATGGATCATCATTACGATAATCTGTATTTCGATAATCATCAACCGCTCCCCGGCAGTGCTGCTGACCGGCCTCGGAGCTTTCGCAGCGGCACTGATGCTTATATTCAAGGACTCGATCCTCGGTTTTGTCGCCGGATTGCAACTTGCATTCAACGATATGCTCCATGTAGGCGACTGGATAGTCGTGCCTGGAACAATCGCCAACGGTATCGTCACCGACGTGTCGCTGACTGCCGTAAAGGTACGCAACTGGAATAATACCACAGTCACCATCCCGCCCTATACGCTTGTGTCGACATCCTTGCAAAACTGGAGCAAGATGAAAGAACGCGGACGCCGCCAGATCGAGCGGTCGATGCTTATAGACGTGACCACCGTGTGCCCCACAACTCCTGAAATGCTTGAGAAGTTCAAGGCCCAGCCGTATATGAAAGAATACATCGAAACTATGCAGGCACAGGCCGCAGCCGGCGACTCACGGTTTCTTCATGGTGACGGGATACCGGTCAACGGGTCGATTGACACCAATCTGGGTGTATTCCGAGCATTCTGCGGACTGTTGCTGCTTCACCACCCCTATGTCTCGGCCAACTCAACCTGCATGGTGCGACTTATGGAGCAGACCTCCACAGGCATCCCCTTACAGATATTCTGTTACGTCAACACTGTCGACTGGGTAAACTACGAAGGAGTACAGAGTGATATTTTCGAACACCTTATAGCCGCGGCACCCGCATTCGGATTGTCGGCATTCAGCCTGCCGGCCGGACGTGATATGGTCAATATAGCCAACCCCAAACCGGAAGGACTGCCATATTACGGAGAAAATCCGACACCTATGCCTACATATAACCCGGAGACAAATTACATGATTCCGCCCAACACAGCCGGAGATCCGGGTATAACCCGTAACACGGAGACCATATATCCGCCGGATATCGCCAAGGCTGAAGCAGCGGCCAAAAGTCAGGGAATACCTACCGTCGCACCACAGGACAGCACCGCTACTTCCGGAGAGAAGTGACTTTTGATATTTTCGGTGGAAATGTGTAATTTTGCACATTATGACCGAGAATGTACGTGACATCAAAATAGAGGACTACGACTATCCGCTGCCTGACAGCCGTATCGCCCGACATCCGCTTGCCCAGCGCGACAGCTGTAAACTACTTATTCGTAATGCCGACGGCTCCATTCAGGAGGGAGTGTTTACCGACATAACCGACCGGCTGCCGGCTGATACGATGCTGATTTACAACAACACCCGCGTCATAAACGCACGCATGAGGTTTCATAAGAACGGTAACGGTGCGCTCATAGAGATATTCTGCCTTGAACCTGTCGATCCGTGGGAACATCAACTCAACTTCGCATCACGCGGGCGCTGTGTGTGGCAATGTTTCGTAGGCAATTCCAAGCGTTGGAAAGAGGGTTCACTCAGCATGCCGCTAACGGTCGAAGGTCGTGAGATAACACTGAAGGCTACACGTACTGCCCGCTCGGGAAACGCCTCTCACATCACGTTTGAATGGGATGATCCTGACATCACGTTCTCACAGATCATAGATGTGGCCGGTGAGATCCCTATTCCACCCTACCTCAACCGCTCGACTGAAGAGAGCGATACAACCGACTACCAGACCATTTACAGCCATGTCGACGGATCGGTAGCCGCCCCGACAGCCGGACTGCATTTTACTCCCGAAGTATTTGATGCCCTTGACGCCAAAGGTATTCAGCGCCGGGAACTGACACTGCATGTAGGTGCAGGAACTTTTCAGCCGGTGAAAGCCGACAATATCGGTGACCATGAGATGCACGAGGAATTTTTCCGTGTAAGCCGCAGCCTGATAAATGATCTGTTGGAACACCGTGGGCCTATTGTGGCAGTCGGAACTACCTCTGTACGCACACTCGAAAGTCTTTATCACGCGGGATCGCTCCTCAGTCAGAACGACTGGCATGGCAGCGTGCCGCAATGGTACCCCTATTCAACCGAACATCCCGGGCTGACTCTGCGGGAGGCCCTGCAGGCTATTATCAACTATCTTGATCAGGAAAATACCGATGACTTTATCGGCGACACCCAACTGCTGATAGCTCCGGGATATACCTACCGTGTTGTCGACGGCATCATCACCAATTTCCATCAGCCGCGGTCGACGCTTCTGCTGCTCGTATCGGCTTTTGTCAACGGTGACTGGCGGGCAATGTACGACTATGCCCTCGACCACGACTTCCGTTTTCTAAGCTACGGAGATGCCTGCCTGCTTACAGGTCAGGCAATGACCAAGGCATAGACAAGCCATGCAACGGCAAACAGCAGCATCAGCATGGCAGTCATGCCGAGCAGCGGATTAAGGGCAGCCCCCGTGTGACGGTCCATAAATTTCCACAAAATCAGGTGTAGCACGATATAACCGATGGCTATACCCTGTACATGACTCAAGGCACTGATCATCAATGCCACTGCAGCCAGACCGTTGAGAAGATACAATGTCGAGGCAAATCGACGCCCGAATATCACGGCAAGCGTACGCTTACCTACGGCTGCATCTGCTTCAGCATCACGATAATTATTGACAATAAGCACATTAGCGCCCATCAGTCCTATGGCAAGCGAACCAAGAAACACTGACTGGGTAAATACCCCGCTCTGCACATAATAGGTAAGATTGACCGGAACCACTCCGAAAAACAGTATTACCGCGACCTCACCGAGCCCGTGGCGTGACAACGGATAAGGGCCGGCAGAATATGCGACCGCGCCACACACTATGACCGCTCCGGCAAGCAGCAGCCACCAGCCGCCCCAAAATACGAGCAGACAACCTATCAGGCAGGCTACTCCAAGAGTTATAAACGTGGCACGCTTCATGGCCTGAGGAGTGATGTCACCCTCAGTCACACCGCGGCGAGGACCTACCCTTCCCGGCTTGTCAAGGCCGTCACGGAAATCGAAATATTCGTTGCCGAAATTGGACGCTATCTGCGCAAGCACGGCAAACAGAATGCACAGCACGCAAGGCAGCGGCTGAAAGACGCGGTCGAGAACCGCATAGCCTACTGCCATTATAACTCCGGCCAGCGAAACGGGAAGCGTTCGCAGCCGCATGGCTTCAATCCAACATTTAATCATTACCCAAATCAGTGATTTCAGGACGCGGTGCCGACGCTTCATCCTCCCGGATACCGAAGCAGTCGATTATAGCGGCCCTTATGCGGGCTGCAGGCGCTCCATTACGTTTCAATATATTGATTATAGCGTCGATGTATTCTTCCTTTCCGTTGAGTCCGCACAGCCCGGCCACATTCGATGACGGAAGCATCGACTTCTGGTTGTACACACGCAGTATGGACTTGTAGTCACCCTCCGAAAGATACCCCCGAAACTCCTTGCAAAGCTCCTCATACATCGCACGCGGCTTTATCGTGTCGACCAGCCCGGCCAGGTGGCGTTCAAGCGAGGAGATGTCGGGAAACTTGCCGTCAATGCGGCACTCGGTCATGCGTTTCACCCTGTGGCGCGTGTGCAGGAGGGCCTGCCGGTGCAGATCTGTACGGAATTGATTGATTACCGAACGCTTTACCTGGGCCGCAACCTTATTTTCATTCTTGCCGCGACACGATGCCACAGTGCGTATGACCTCCTCAAGCATCAGTATATTCTCGATCTCTGCGACTTCAGGCACGAATATACGACGCCGGCGCAGATAGTCGACCTCCGGAGCACTCCGCCGGTCACGGTCCACGATACCACGGCTTTCGAGATGATGGAGCGAACTGAGGTCATTGAACGTGCGCGTGGCCTCGATCACCTTATCACAGCTTCCAAGCGAACGCACGGTATAATCGGTAAATACGAGAGGATATAGCTTGGCATCGATAGAATGGGTCGAATCGCCCTCGATAAAAAGTACCGGCTTGCGTGTACCCATCAGACTGATATACAGTTCGTCGGCCAACGGGCTGTCAGGAGGCAGCACGGTGTAGTCCCACGTGCTGGACGAAGCATCATACCCTTTCACCCAAACCACCGAAGCACCATTGCGTGAGGTTACGAAATCTATATCATGGGTGGTGTAGATGAATGTGCAGTCAGGGCGCGCCTGCTCCACACGATCCCACACCATCGGAGCGAGGGCCGGATGCAGGAACATGGTCGGAGAATCCACGAATACATTCGCCCCCTTAGGCGCATAGAGCGCCGCACCGAAATAGTACAATACCGTCTTTTCACCGTCACTAAGCCGATGTGACGAATAGATATCGGACTCACCGTGACGCATGAACTTGAGCTTACCGGAACCACGTAGCACCTTATTGGCCGGAAAAATCTCCTGCCAAGCATTTATTACCAGATCGAACCGGCTCTTCGGCAAACGGTCGGGACGGTTCTCCGACCGGCCACGCAGCTTGTAGTTGAGAAGTGCCGACATCTCGTCAAACATCAGCAATGTCATCAGGCGGTCAAACTGTGACTGCACGTCATCACGCAGAAAGACAAAGCGCTTGACCGCCTCATCGTAGCGTTCATCGATTGACCCTGGCAGCGGATCAGGCTCATACTTATGATACAACGCATTAAGGGCCGATATGCGGAACACACCGGCCGGAGAGTCAGCGACAAGCCGCTCGGTAAAACGCGTCTTGCCGGCACCATTGGCACCGATTATCACGAGGCGTTTGCGATGTGGGGCCACGGTAGCGCGCGATCCGTCACTCCGCGGCGGAAGCTGTATATCCTTCATAGTGTAAAGATACAACTTTTTCCGCACACCGCAAGCCTTCGGTATCAGTTCACTGTAAGATTGTACTTTTTAAGCAGACATGCGGGATGATATGACATCTTGGCCTTGCGCAGACCCTCGTCGCCCACATCCTCCTCGCGGTTTACGTAGATGACGCCATACTTGTCTTTCATCGCCGCTGCGAAAAGCTTATTGATTGTCTCACCCGTTCCGTTAAGGGTGTGATCCATCTTCTCAATATGCACGTAGAGCGTGTCATTGATGATCTCACCTATGGCAAAGGCAACCACTCCATGACGCGGAGTCTTCAGCACCATGCCTTCAAACGGCAGTTTGTCATAATTGTCAAGTACTTTCAGTACCTGCAGACGTTCCACCTCGGCTGTCACGTCATGGTCGTCATGAGCCAGATGCTGGCGGGTGTAGAAGTCCCTTACCTCGGGAATAAGATCACGTGTCAGCGGCAGCGCCTCAAACCCGGGATTTTCAGCGGCAAAACAATTTACATGATTGCGCTTTTTGCTGTATTTCTTGCCCTGGAGGTTTGCAAGATCATCGGCATTATAGAGATAGTCGGCCCAGTCGGTGAGCTCCTCAATCTCGCATGCTCCCAATGAATACAGATCCTTGAGCCTGTCCTCAGGAACGGCCGAGAAAACTATCGGTTCGCCATGACTGCGGCAATAATCCACGATAAGCGACAGCGCCTCCTCAACCAGCATGTCGCCGATCGGCATAGAGAATGCGGAACGCTTGAGGTCGTTTTCAGTCACACCCTTTATAAATAGGGTATTATCAACTATGGCATATTCGTACTGGAAATAATCGGCCCACATAAGAAGTCCGGCGACAGTGTAATCACACGTCCGGCTTCCGGCCAGCGGGAGCAGCCTCATCAGTTCGGGCACAGCCTCGATGGTGATGGGCTTGAATGAAAGAGCGGTAGTGGTAACAACAGTGTTCATAGGTCAAATAATCTTTCGTGTGTAAGTATAATGCTTTTGGCTCCGCGATTGTTTATCGAAAAGTTATTTCCGATTAATTCTTACTAATCCGTGAACAATTCTGAAACAGGATTGTTATATCATTAACGGCGGAATCTGCCAGTAAATACACTACGGTTAATTTACGCCACTCTAACTAAACATACATTACACAATCAACATTCACTAAATTTCCCCAGTAGGGGCTGCAGTTGTGAAACTACAGCCCCTACGACCATTGTTATGTATATTCAGTATTATCGTCCGGCTACCACAACGGTAGGCTCTACGTCAACCATATAGCGACGCGCCATCTCGGCAAGCACAGCCGGAGTTACCGAATTTATCGCCTTTATCTGATCGGAGAAGTAATCACCCGGAATGTGTGACAGCTGACACGTGATGTGATAATCCGCTATCTCAAACGGAGAATCAAGCGATGATGCCAGCCCTGACATGAGATATTGCCGGAGACGATTGATCTCCCCGTCCGAAAAGTCACCGGTAGCAAGACGGTGTATCTCCCGCATGGTTTCCTCGACAAGCAGGTCGACATTGGATGGATCGGTTGAACTGTCGATACCGATAAGTCCTCCCTCACGGTAACCGAGAAGATAGGAATTAATGCCGTAGGTCAGGCCGAGATCCTCACGGATGCGCATCATCAGCCTGCTGCCGAAATAACCGCCGAGGGCGACGATGAGAATACGCAGATTGATATAGTCGGGATTGTCGCGTGTCGGCGCCGGCATATAGATACGCACGGCACTCTGAAGCTTATCGGGCATCTCTACCTTATGACGGGCTCCGGGGGCGGCGACAAACGGAACTATATTGAAGTCAGTCCTGCCGCCTGTCATATCATTCTGCCCGAAACAGCGGTTCACGCTCTCGATAAGGCCGGGAGTCACGCGCCCGGACAGATACAGCGTGAGATTATGGGCCGGTGAGCGGAATATTGCCTCATGCCACTTCACGGCATCCTCGCGGGTAAGGGCGCGGAGACCTTGCGGAGTGTCGGTACGGGCAAGCGGAGCCTGAGCACCCATCATGAGCGGCATCATAGCCTGACGGGCACGATATTCGACCTTTTCCTCAAGAGTTTCGGTCTGCTGTGCCTGACGTTCACGCATCATTGCAAACGCATCTTCAGGAAGATGCGGTGATCTGATCACTGTCGCCATCAGCGGCAGCACGTCATCAGCCTTGGAGCATAGCGAATAAAGGCGCATGACGGAATAATGTCCGTCGGCCGATGTCAGCAATCTGGCTCCATTAAACTCCAGAAGATCTGACACTTCAGCACCGTTCATATCGCCGGCACCCTCGCGCATCAGATTAAGCACCATCTGCGGCAATCCCGGTGCAACGGCACATTCGGCCGCTCCGCCACGCCATACGGCGGTAAGATTAAACACCTCATGCACACCCTGATTCACAATGTACATCGTCACTCCGTTGTCCAGCGTCATCTTTGTGGCGCCGGGCATCGTCAGCGATACAAAAGGCCTTACTTCGGGAGCGACATTCCGGTCAAGCATGATCACGCTCCTCCAGCATTTTACGGGCGTTCTCAAGATCGGCAGGCGTATCTATGCCGACTGTAGGGCAAGTGCTCTCAGCCACCTTTATAAGATATCCGGCCTGAAGCCAGCGAAGCTGTTCAAGCGACTCGGCCAGTTCAAGTTGGCTCTGCGGCAGCGCCGTAATCTCGCCGAGGATATCGGCCCGGTAGGCATAAAGACCTATATGCGTGTAATACTGGGTCTTATAAGCCCACTCCTCGGGCTTGGCTCCACGCACGTAGGGTATCACCGAGCGGCTGAAATAGAGAGCGAAATGCCCGTCATCCATCACGACCTTGGGAGTGTTCGGATCATTAAGTGCGTCAAAGCCCCTTGAAGGATCAAACGGACGCACGAGAGTGGCGATCTCTGTGTCAGGATCGTCAAAACACCCTTTCACCGCCTCAATCTGCGACGGGTCGATGAAAGGCTCGTCACCCTGTATATTAATAATGATATCGGCTTTGGAACCCACATTCCGGTAAGCCTCGTATATGCGGTCAGTGCCGCTGCGGTGGTCAGGCGATGTCATGACCACGTTGCCGCCGAAGCCGCTTACATGGTCGGCTATACGCTGGTCATCGGTTGCCACAAGCACATCGTCAAGAGCCTTCTCTACCTGACGGTAGACACGCTCTATCATACTCATGCCGCCGAGATCGGCAAGCGGTTTGCCGGGGAAACGGGTCGACGCATAGCGCGCCGGTATTATACCAATAAATTTCATCAGTCGTTATTTAGTATTACTTTTTTTACGGAACATCGAAGGAGCGAGGAATATACCTATAATAAGATAGACATAATATGAGATAATGCGCCAGAACAGCGCGATGACAAGCGCAAGCGCTCCATTGTGGAGCATGTCACCATAGTATTCGGTAAACAGCCATTCGCTGACACCGCTGCCGCCGGGAGTGGGACTCACCATCAGCACTACCCACACCACAAACTGGCGACCGAACACCACAAGCTGGTCGGCTCCGGGGACAAAACCGAGAAAAAGCGCATTCACCACCAGATAGCGTGACGACCAGGTAAGAGCAGTGGCGCCAAACACCTCCAGCCACCACTTCAATGAGCGTGTACGCAAGTCGCGGCCGGCGTCGACCATATTGTCACCGAGTTCCTCGACCGATTTACGCCAGCGGCGCAGAAGCGGGAGCTTAAATATCCACAGCAACGCCTTGCGTGTCCCCTCAGGCTTAATCAGTATGCCTAAGAAAAGTATTACGGTCCAGGCAAACAACAGTGCGTAAACCACCCAGAACACCCACTGGAGCCCTGTGGTGAAATTGGACGTATTGAAGCCAAACAGCTCGTCGTGAGGGATTATAAGCATTATTATAGGACATGCCACGACAAAAAACAGCTCGTCGAGCATAAGCGTTGTCAGCATTAGCGTCGTGGCACGGCCGAGATTGACCCCCTCATGATGCAGAAACACCATGCCGAGCGAGGATCCTCCGACTGCCGACGGAGTAATGGCAGATGTAAACTCACACATGAAGTTGACCCTCATCGCCTGTCCCCATGTGATCTGGCGGTCGGTAAGGGTACGGAAGCGCCATGTCAGACCGAAATCGCGGCCGGCCATAAACAGCCATGCCAGCACGATACACCACACTACGCGGGCATCGAAATGCACCGTGCGCCACACTCCGGGACTGAATTCACGGTGAAACAGCCATGCCACCACCGCGAGTCCTATGACAATAGGCACCGCGATGCGCCACATATCTATGCCTGACGATGTCTGCCGTCCGGCTGTATCAATGTCGGTGCTCATATCGGTCAATTATTTCATTATATCGGTCAGCCACCTCAGCGATCACCTCACGCCACGAGCGTGTAAGCGTCGTGGAGGCGCCGCGGGCAGCCTTTACTATCGCATCACGGTCGCCCCACAGCCTGCGCACTACTGCGGCATAGCTTTCCGGTGTAGCCTCCGTGAGAAATCCGTTTTCACCGTCGGCAATCACTTCCGACGCGGTCGAGCCTCTGACAATCACCGAAGGAGTGCCGAGCATGGCGGCCTCACGCACCACAAGCGGAGCATTGTCATAATAGGACGGAAACAGGAAAAGGTCGGCGGCGGCATAATACCGTTTCAGCATGTCGCGGTCACTTACGACACCGTGGAGCGTTATGCGGTCGGCAAGTCCGAGAGAATCGATAAGCCGCTGCATATCCTCGGCGTAGTAACCGGTGCCGACAAATGACATCCTCACCGGCAGATCGCGCACAAGATCGACTGCCCGTATCGCAATCTCAACCCCTTTCTCACGGATATGCTGGCCTACGAAAAGCAGCATCAGCTCCTCCTTCCCGACTCCAAGCATCCGGCGCGCATCCTGCTTCAGGGCAAGTATCTCGTCAATTGATCCGGCCTCGATGTCAATACCGTTTTCCACCACGGTGAGCTTGCCGCGGTAACCGTATTCACGCACCGTATCCTCTACCCTCGCCTGAGGTATCCACACCTCGTCGGCGGCGTTGAAAAAGTCCATGACGCGCTTCATGATGCGCTTCACCATCCATCCCGGCAGGGAGTGTTCAAGATCGGTACGGTATTTGGAATGAAACGTAGCCACGAGCGGCACCCCATGCTTATGGGCCGCATACATGGCGAGGCGCCCTGATGAAAACGGACAGTGGGAATGGACAAGCCTGAATGGAGTGGCCGACAGCTTGCGCCAGATGAACGGATCGAGCTTGGGATAACCGTAACGGTAAGGATGGCGCGATGCTATGGGCAGCGAGAAGTAGCGGTATACTTCGTAATCGGTGTGATCAGGAGGTGCCACGGGATTCCATGGTGTCACCACACATGTGTGCCGTCCCATGGCCGTAAGCCACTTAACATAATTCTGCACGGTAAGAGTCACTCCGTCAAGCACCGGAGGGAAACTATCGTTAAACAGGCCGTAGACACCTTCTTTCACATTCATTTTGCAAAGTTACTAAGATTTTTATTTCTACGAGTGCGTTTAAAGCAAATGAAGTTACAGAAATGTTACAATTTTAACTTTTGTGAAAAAACTTTACGCCTTTCACAGGCGTTATAAAGACAAAGAAAGGAGATTACCGATCGGGATAGAAATCCCAACCTATGATCACTTAAACAACGCAAGCAGCTGAAATCGCCGCTAATCGGAATCGCCAAGGAAATGTTACAAATTGGATTGAAGGCCTGACCCGCAAGAGTCAGGCCTTCAATCCGTCAGTCATATAGCTCACCGAGCACGTCGAGCGACTTAAGAGTCGTAAGCGCCGGATAACGTATGCTGTAATATTCGATGGCCTTCTCGATGACCGAGCGACGGTCATGCCGGTTAAAACGGTAACGGTGCATATTGGCCCACGTCATGCGCGACAGTCCGTGGAGCACCGCGGCTCCCGCACTGTCGACATATCGCCGGTGAAGCGGCGGCGTCATCCGGAATGTGCCGTCGAGCATATCAAACACGGCCCCCGGAGAATAGGTCGATATGTCAGGCTCGATACCGGCAAAACGACTGAACCTATATAAAAAAGCGATGGGAAAGTTGGCAAGCGCCATCCCTTCGGTATTGTCAAGGATCCTCATGGCCGACTCCACAAATCCGTAAAGCCGCGCGTCATGCTGATACTCACGGAGCACCATGCCCAGAAATTCGGCGAGAAACATCGCCACGGTCATCTTGATCGGATCGGCATGAACTGTAGCCAGAGCCATACCCTGCCGCACATCCTTTACAGGCAGGATCTCCCTGTCGGGACGCACATCGGCCACGCACTCAAGAAAGCTCATCGGCATCATCAATGCCCGCTTACGGCGCGATTCACGCGACGCGCCGGCCGATACCGACAGCGACACACGCCCCTGCTCCAGGGTATACACCGCAACTATATTGCTGCGGTCACTGTATCTAACTGTATGAAGGGCAAAGCAATGTAACGTTGTCAACATATTGCACAAAATTAGTCGTTTTATCGCCAAAACCCATGATTTATTCAAAAAAATTTGTGAGAAATAAAAAAAGTATCTATATTTGCACTCGCTTTCCGAAAGGGAGTACTTTGTGAGGCCCATTCGTCTATCGGTTAGGACGCAAGATTTTCATTCTTGAAAGAGGAGTTCGATTCTCCTATGGGCTACTGAAATCATAATTAAAAAACAAAGAATTATTTTTTGTAATGGCAAATCATAAGTCATCTATTAAGAGAATCCGTCAGATTGAGTCACGTCGCCTCCGCAACCGTTACTATGCCAAGACCGCCCGCAACGCCGTGCGTCGTCTCCGCGCTATGACTGACAAGGCTGAAGCTACTGCCGCTTACCTCAAGGTAAGCTCAATGCTTGACCGTCTCGCCCGCAAAGGCACAATCTCAAAGAACAAGGCTGCTAACCTCAAGAGCGGACTTGCCCGTCACATCAACAAGCTCAATGCCGCTTAATAGAGGCTGACGACTTATAACGTGTCAACCTATTGCTGACACGCTTTTGGCCCATTCGTCTATCGGTTAGGACGCAAGATTTTCATTCTTGAAAGAGGAG
>CAZIPQ010000032.1:0-19408 GCA_964541165.1 uncultured Muribaculum sp. | reverse complement strand
CAAATTTAAACAAAAATTTCCTCAATGACAGTTTTTTAACAGGTCAATGTAAACATTTCCACCACGTTCTACACCTGATCCATTTCCACGGCGCATTGCAACCAATTCAGGAGTGGTGGTGACGACCTAACCCTTATATACGACAAAAGCCCTGAAATTCAGGGCTTTCAGCGGAGAGGGAGGGATTCGAACCCCCGGAGGTGTGACCCTCAACGGTTTTCAAGACCGCCGCAATCGACCACTCTGCCACCTCTCCTTGATGGTGGTGCAAAGGTAGGGAGTTTTTTTGAACTATGCAAGCGTATTGGTAAATTTTTTTATTATTTTTTTTGCCGCAAGGAATTCCTCTTCGCTTTCAAAGGCTGTCGGAGGAATGATGATCAGTGAGTAACGTGATGATCCATACTGCATTATGATGCTCTTGGCGGTAGCATCGACAATCGTCAGCTGTGACCAGTTGATTGTCTCCGGGGCATGGGCCGGCGTGGTGTCATCCTCGCTTTTATAGTCGACCCTCAGCCCAGAACTGTCGATAATCATGGAGTGGGGCAATATGGAAAACCTGCAGTGGGGCGATACTCCGTAATAGAAATATACCATAAAGACTATGCCCGGTATAATAAGAAATACGAGAATAAGAGCCACAAACACGAGCCTGAGATCAAATACCGCCCCAGCGATAAGACACAATACCGGCACCGCGGCCAAGGCCAGCCAGTAATCTGCCAGCCAAAGGCGTGTTATCTGTGAGGCCAGTTGTGGAGCGGTCACGCGGTAGGGTAGGGTCTGCAGTTCCATCGTGCTGCAAATATAAGCCCTTTCATCGTGATACACAAGTGTACGCGCTGTCCGCGATAAGTTGTGGTGCGGACAGAAAGTGTCCGAAAATGGACAGTGTGTAAAATATTAAATATCTAATAATCAGAATAATGCGATTTTGGCACGGTTGATGCAAGTACAATTGTCAGAAAAATAAAATAATTTGCAATGGATAGAGAGTTAACCCAAAAAGAGAAAGCTGTAATACGCCGCCGACGTATGTTGCCTTTTATTTTATCCGGTGTCCTGGTGATTGTAATCATCGGGCTGCTGTTGTCGCTCATGCGCTCATCGGTCAGTCGTGAGGATGTCATGCTTGCCACCGTCGATACCGGCACAATCCAGACTTCAGTTACCGGTTCAGGCAGTGTGGTGCCTGCATTTGAGGAGATAATTAATTCCCCGATTGCGAGCCGCGTCATGGAAGTGTATTGTAAAGCCGGCGACACTGTCAATGTCGGCACCCCCTTGCTGAGGCTCGATCTTCAGAGCACCGAGACTGAGCTCAACAAGCTGTACGACCAGATACAGATGAAACGCTACGAGTTTGATCAGCAGCGCATCAACAACGACACCCACCTCAACGACCTTGCCATGCAGATCAAGGTCAAGGAAATGAGTGTCAACCGACTGGCCGTGGAGGTACGCAACGAGCACTATCTCGACAGCCTTGGCTCAGGCACCGGCGACAGAGTCCGTGAGGCTGAGCTGGCCTATAATACCGGGCGCCTGGAGCTCGAGCAGATGCGCCAGAGGCTTGTCAATGAGCGTCAGGTAACTGATGCTACTATGAAAGTAAAAAATCTCGACATAAGCATAGCTGAAAAAAATCTCGGAGAAATGAGGCGCACGCTTGATGATGCCCGCGTGCTGGCGCCACGCAAGGCAACCCTCACTTTTATAAATGACCAGATAGGCCAGAAAGTGTCGGCAGGCGAGCAGATCGCCATAATATCCGACCTGAGTCATTTCAAGGTTGAAGGGGAGCTGCCCGACAGCTATGCCGACCGTATAGCCGTCGGATCCAAGGCGATGGTACGTATGGGTCGTGAACGCATTCCGGGCATGGTGTCAAATGTCACTCCGCTTTCCCGCAATGGGGTCATCTCGTTTTCGGTGCGCCTCGACGACGATGCCGACGCGCGCCTCCGCTCGGGCCTGAAGGTCGATGTCTACGTGATGTGTGATGTGATGGACGATGCCATCCGTATTCCCAATGCCGCATTCTATGTAGGCCCCGGTGTATATCAGATTTTTGTCAAGGATGGCGACAACAAGCTCGTTCGCCGCGACGTGCGTCTCGGCGACAGTAACTATGAGTATGTCGAGGTACTGGAAGGACTTAAGCCGGGTGACTGCATCGTGACAAACGATATGTCGAAGTTTATGAAAAATGAGTCAATCAAACTAAAATAAAACTGTCATGCGTCTTATTACGTCAATAAAACAGCTGTGGCATGAGTCGAAAGCCAATCCTGCTTTTACGTCGCTCTATATCGGCGGTGTCACCTTTGCCGTGGCATTTACGATGGTGTATGCGATACTTTATTACGTGCGCATCGCACCGGTATATCCCGAATACAACCGCGATTCCACGGTTTATATATCATACATCTCAGTGAGCAATGAAGCGAAACTGCATCGTTCGAGTTCGTCGGTCGGTAAGCTGTTTGTCGATGAATACCTGTCGCGGCTTCAGAATTGCGAATATATTACCGTACACAATCTTCATGCACCGGTATTGGTGCAGCCGTCCGACGGCCGGGCTGACCTCCGCCTGCTGGCATCCTATGTCGATCCTGCCTTCTTTCGTCTTTACGAGTATGACTTTGTTGCCGGAGTGCCGTTTTCTCAGGCTGACTATGATTCCGGGATAAATGCGGTTGTGATCACCGACAAGGTTGCCGCGGCCTTATTCGGCAATTCCGAGGATGCTATCGGGCGCGACATCTCGATCAACTACAAGCCGTTCCGTGTGCGAGGCGTGGTGCGCGGAGCGTCGGCAGTCACTGAAATTTCGTATGCAGATATTTTCTCCCCGCTTTCGGCCACCGGCCTTTTAGAACCGGGCAATCAAAGTGATCCCAGGCGGTATCAGGGTCAGTTAGGCGTCAGCCTTAAAGCTAAGGATCCGTCGAAAATACCGGCTCTCAAGGCTGAAATCGACGATGCGGTAAGACGCATAAACTCAGCCGATACCGAAGGCTGGGAGTTGAGTATAGAGGGTATGCCGACCAATACGGAAGCCGTGTTCGAGAGCGACGGGCTGTCATCTACTGACTTTTTCAAGATTGTCCGCCCGTATATCATCATTCTGCTTGTGCTTCTTGTGATCCCGGCTCTCAATATCAGTGGCATGATAGGCGGCCAGATGGGTCGACGCATGGCCGAGATGGGACTGCGGCGCAGTTTCGGCGCCGACAAGCGGTCGCTGTGCCGTCAGGTGATGATGGAAAACTTTATCCTGACCCTTGTAGGCGGTCTGCTCGGACTTGTGCTTGCCTGGTTGGTCCTGGTAATATTCCAGCATCGTATATTCCAGCTGTTGAGCGGCAACCAGTTCTCACTTTATCAGATCGCACCACCGGAGGCTACCGGTGAGATGCTCTTTGCTCCGGCTGTGTTTATCGGTACTCTCCTGATATGCATAGTGCTGAATGTATTGTCGGCCTACATTCCGGTAAAGATGGCATTACGACGTCCCATTGTATCATCACTTAACCAAGAAAGATAACATTGCTATGATTAAACTGATATTCAAAAATATATGGATGCACCGCGGCCGTAACCTGCTGGTGTTGATCGAACTGGTGCTGATATCATTTGTGGCGTGGATTGTCATAGAGCCGGTGGTGGTCTATGAATATGTCATGGGACGCGATCCAGGCTATGATATCGACCGTCTGGTGATGCTTGACATTTCCCAGAAATATTCCGATGAGGATTACACCTCAGAGGACCGTTATGCCGACGTCAACCGTATTCTCGCGCGTCTCCGGGCCAATCCTCAGGTCGAGGCCGCTACAATCGCCCATTATCAGAGGTTTGAATCACCGACGATGTCTGTTACAAGTTTTCCGTCAGATACGGCCGACGGTTTTTATATCGAGGTAAAATTCATCCCAGGTACTGATTTCTTCAAGACTTTCGGCATACGCAGTGCTGATACGGGCGAGATATTCAATGAACCACCCTGTAATAATGATGATGTTGTGGTGTCGCGCAGTGTCGCTGAGATCATGCATCCCGGAGAGAATGCACTGGGGCACTACATAAATGAACACTCCGAAAAATTTACCTACGATAGAAACAAACGTATCGTAGGCATAGTGGATGATGCCATCTACCGCTCGTATTACGGACGTTCCGCTATAGTCTATAGGGCCATGACGCCTAAGGATGTCGACAAGATGTTTCGCAGGATATCCAATTACGCGATAGTCATCAGGCTTAAGCCGGGTGTAAGGCCAATGGACTTCATCCGGAATAACGGTGAGAATATTCATACCGAACTGGTATCGGGGCCCATATATGCCCATTCACCGGTAGCCTATACGGAAATACGCGATCTGATGGGCGCCTCCTTCAGGAACGAGAACATTATTAAAACCGCATTGGTAATATTCCTTATAGTCAATCTGTGTCTCGGTATCATAGGTACCTTCTATCTGCAGACACGGAGCCGCAGCCGTGACGCCGGAGTAATGAGAGCATTCGGCGCAACTCCGGGAGCAATATGCCGTAATCTGATTGCCGAGGGATGGGTGCTGGCGATTGTTTCCTGGATCATCGGCTGCGTGGGCGTGTGGTACAGAGTGCGCAACGAAGGCCTCACCGAGGTGACTATCTTCGGAGAACGCTCACAGTCGGTGATGAACGTGATACCGCTGTGGATCGATGACTTCTCAACTCACTTTACCGTAATTTCCCTTATAGTGCTTGCCCTGCTGCTTGTCACGGTGACTATCGGCATTTATATCCCGGCACGCCGTATAGCGCATGTGAATCCGGTGGATGCCTTGCGGGAAATTGATTGATAATCTTAAAAAAATAAATAACAAATAAATTATGGCAATAATTGAATTACGCGGTATCAATAAGATATACCGTACTGATGAAATCGAGACTCTTGCACTTGAAAATGTCAATCTTGACATTAATAAGGGTGAATTCGTAAGCGTGATGGGGCCGTCGGGCTGTGGTAAGTCCACACTGCTCAATATCGTTGGCCTGCTTGATGAGCCGTCATCGGGCACCGTCACTATCGACGGTACCACGGTAGCGAAAATGAGTGACCGTAAGCTGGCTGCATTCCGTAATTCCAAGCTCGGCTTTGTATTCCAGAGTTTCCATCTGATCAACTCGCTCAATGTGCTGGATAATGTGGAGCTGCCGCTGCTTTATCGCTCGATGAGTGCCGGAGAGCGCCGCCGCAAGGCTAAAGAGGTCCTTGAACGCGTAGGCCTCAGCCATCGAATGATGCACCGTCCTTCACAGCTGTCGGGCGGTCAGTGTCAGCGAGTGGCGATCGCACGCGCCATAGTGGGCAATCCTGAGATAATTCTTGCCGATGAGCCTACCGGTAATCTTGACTCAAAAATGGGAGCCGAGGTCATGGGACTGCTCCACGATCTGAACCGTAATGACGGGCGCACGATAATGATGGTGACTCACAATGAGGAGCAGGCTACACTTACCGACCGCATAGTAAGATTCTTTGACGGACGTCAAATTCAGTAAATACATTACAGTTATGAATTTTCGCCAGTCTATTGCCCGTACAATTGATGAGGTGAAGCGTCAACCGGTGTTCAGCGTCATGTATATCACCGGAGTAGCGCTTGCGATCGCATTCACAATGATATTTGCCATTCTTGTGAATGCCGGTATTGCCCCGGTGTATCCGGAGTATAACCGGCCAACCACCATAGAACTGAAAAATGTCGACATCCGCAATGACAGGACCAATTCGAACGGTAAGGCAATGTGCGGATGGAAAATGGTGAGTGAGATCATACCTCAGCTTAAATCGTATGAGGCTGCCACTGCCCGGTACAGTATATGGGGTGCTACTCCGACCGTCCAGGTTGGCGGCGACAGAGCGGATATAAGGGTATCGGTGGCTAATGTGGATCCGGAATTTTTCAAAGTGTTTCCTTACAGCTTTATGTCGGGCAGCCCATTCTCTAAAGCGCAGCATGACGCAGGCATGCAGGTGGCGGTAATCAGTGATGTGCTTGCCGAGCGGCTTTACGGAAGTGCCGAGGCGGCTGTTGGCAAGCCGGTGTCGGTCGATTTCATAAATTACACTGTGACCGGAGTCGTAAAGCATGCTTCACCTCTCACTGTGTCATCGTATGCCGACATATTTGTGCCTTACACTACTTGTGCCGGATATGATAAACCTGAAATCATTCCATGGATAGGCAGTTACATGCTGACATTTAAGGTAAGTGATAAGGAGAGGGCTGAGGCCTTGCGTGCAGAAATGTCTGATGCCGTGCGACGGATAAATGCTGCGGACACGACAGGATGGCAGATCAGTATACCGCGTATGCCTGATACGCTACATGCTGCGCTTGGCCGAAGTACTTCCGATGATAATGAGTCAGGTCTCCGACTGTTTTTACCCATAATACTTGCCATTGTCGCACTCCTGCTCATTCCTACCATCAATCTCGGATGTATTATCGGAGGACAGATGGAGAGCCGTATATCCGAACTTGGTATCAGGCGTAGTTTCGGTGCGACACGTTATCAGCTCTATTGTCAGGTGATGCTCGAAAACCTGTACATGACCCTTGCAGGCGGCCTGCTGGGATTGCTGATTGCCTGGATCGTGGTCAAAACGTGCGCTTCGTCGGTGCTCGGACTGTTGCCGGGAAGTATTGAAGAAACGGATTTAGGAGTTATCGAGGCTACTCCTGAGCTGCTGTTTGCTCCGGTGGTCTTCTGGGGAGCTCTGGCGATATGTCTGATCCTTAATGTTGTATCTGCATATTTCCCGGTACGTGTTGCGCTTCACCGATCTATAGTCTCATCAATTAATAATGTAGAATAGATAATATGTGGAAACTTATTTTGAATAGTATATGGAGTCACCGGCGCCGTAATATATGGCTCGTGCTTGAGGTGTTTGTGGCAACTCTTGTGGCATGGTATGTGCTTGATCCGCTGATTGTCACTCTCTACATGCGATCATTTGAACCCGGTTACGATATAGACCGTCTCGTTCTTGTGGAGATATCTCAGCTGAAACCTGCAGCTCCATCTTATGATGAGGCGATGGCCACGCCTGATGCTACTGCCGAGTCTGTCGAAAGGATGCTGACCTATGTGCGGTCGCTTGGAGACGTGGAGTCAGCGACAGTGGTCAACTCACTACGTCCGGAGTCTAATTCTTCGTCATCACAGTCGTTGCCTAATGGTGACGGGCAGTTCATGATTTATAATTATGTGCCGGGCACTGACTTTTTCAAGACCTACGGAGTGACCGACATTTACGGGAAGCCTGTAGATGAATCGGCCCTCGGAATAAATAATGTGATTGTGTCAGAGAGTGTGGGTCAACTGATTTTCGGTGATGAGAAGGTGGTGGGCAGGCATCTTTGGGAGAAATCGCCTAAGGGTTCCAACGGACAGCCTGATTTCATTATAGCAGGTGTCGTCAATGATATAGTGGCACGTTCGACACTTGGTCCGGCACCGACCGTATATTTCCCGATGAGCCTCAACGGTACATGGACCGATGACCTGGCTCTACTGATAAAAGTCAGCGACCGTATGTCGGTAGATAAATTCATGAATGAGTTGCGCAACAGGCATTTGTCAGGGATAAAGGCCGGTAATCTGTATGCCGGAAAGGTCGTATCCTATGCTGATTACAGTGACGATATCGCTGCCGGTGATACACGGCTTCTTAAGGCACTGGTAGCCCTTGCCGCATTCTTTTTCATCAATCTGTGTCTTGGTATCGCCGGTTCGTTTTATATGCAGGCCCGTAAGCGCAGGGAAGAGGGTGGTATAATGCGTGTGTTTGGAGCAACCCGAGGATATATAATTCGCCTCATGCTCGGTGAAGGGTGGGTAATAACTACCGTAGCCTCGCTCGCAGCTTCGTGTTGTGCATGGATCTATGCCTCCATGGAGGGTCTTAAAGACTCAGGGTGGATGAGAAACAGCCAGGCAATACGTGACGCCCTGCCATTGTGGGTGGATGATTTCAATTGCCATTTCACGATAATTGCCCTGACCGTTTACGTGACGATGCTATTGCTCGTGTGGGCCGGTATTTACATTCCGGCGAAACGTATCAGTAGCGTCCGTCCGGCCGAGACACTTCACAATGAATGAAAATAAGTCAAACAATTCCAATCATGAACGTGATGCAGAGACATATAATGTTTTTGGGAGTGATAATGATGGTGTGTTCCTGTTTAAGTGGAGTTGCTGCAGAGCCGCAGAGCCGTCATATCACTCTCGAGGAGGCAATTCTGTTGGCCAGAAGCCGTAGTGTGGATGCCGCGGTAGCTCTCAATGAACTTAAAACGGCTTACTGGACTTACCGGACTTATCGTGCCGACCTGCTTCCTGAAGTCAATTTGAAGTCGACATTGCCGAGTTATCGCAAGAGTTACAGTTCATATCAGCTTGAGAACGGTTCATATACCTTTGTGCGTAACAATAACCTGCAGATGAGCGGAGAGCTTTCAGTGGATCAGAATATTTGGCTTACCGGAGGAACCCTTTCGATAGCCACATCACTCGATTTCATGAAGCAGCTTGAAGGGACCAAGTATAACCGGTTCATGTCGATACCGATTGCCCTGACACTGCGGCAGCCTATACTGGGTGTTAACAATACGAAGTGGAACCGCCGTATAGAGCCTGTACGCTATGAAGAATCAAAGGCACGCTTTATAAGCGCAACCGAGAATGTGGCGATGACAGCCATCAGTTATTTTTTCAATCTCTTGCTTGCCAAAGAGAATATGAGCATTGCACGGCAGAATCTTGCTAATGCTGAAAAGTTATATGACGTGGCGAAAGCCAAGCGCGAGATGGGGCAGATAAGTGAAAATGACCTGCTGCAACTTGAGCTGAACAAGCTGAACGCTCAGTCATCGCTCACTACGATGGAAAGTAATTATAAGTCCCACATGTTTAAGCTGCGCGCATTTCTTGATATAGAAGAGTCGTTGGAGCTTGAGCCGGTGGTTCCGGTAGAGATACCCGATGTGATGATTGTGTATGAGGATGTTCTTGCCAAGGCTCATGACCGGAACTATTTTTCCAAAAACATACGCCGGCGTCAGCTTGAGGCGGAATATGCGGTAGCGAAAGCAAAGGGAGACCAGCGGCAGATAAGTCTTTTTGCCCAGATAGGATATACCGGAACTTCTGACAGGCTGCATGGCGCGTATGATCCGCTAAAGGATAATCAGGTGGTTGAGGTGGGATTTTCGATACCTTTGCTTGACTGGGGAAAGCGTCGAGGAAAAGTAAAAGTGGCCGAAAGCAACCGAAATGTGGTTGAAAGTCGTCTACGTAAAGAGCAGATGGATTTCGATCAGGATATTTTTATTCTGGTGGAGCGTTTTAATAACCAGCGTCAGCAACTGGCCATAGCCCACAGAGCCGATACAATTGCCGCCCGTCGATACGATACCAACGTGGAGACCTTCATGATAGGCAAGATATCGACTCTTGATCTCAATGACTCGCAGGTCAGCAAGGATCAGGCCCGTCAGGACTACATCGACCAGCTGTACAAGTACTGGGACTATTATTATCAACTCAGGAGTCTGACGCTATGGAATTATGCAGAGAACTGTGACATAGATGCCGACATCGCAAGGATTGTCAGGAACTGAATAAGCACTAAACCGTATCAAGCGGGGGCCGGGTAGCTATTGGGTCAATTAATATTAGGTGAAAATTGCAAAGAAATTACTACATTTGCATGATTACAATTGCTATCGGACCCCCGCATTTTTTATGATGAATAAAAACATGATACTTGTTGTTGATGATGACAGTGCGATAAGGCTGTCGTTGAAGTTACTGCTTACCCGTAACGGCCATGAGGTTATTCAGGCATCGTCGCCATCCGAGGCTATGGACATAGTACGTTCGACAGCGCCGTCGCTTATCATGCTTGATATGAATTTCTCACGCTCTACGACAGGTGACGAGGGCCTTACACTGCTTAAACAGATAAAACTTTTCCGCCCGGAGGTCCCTGTAATACTGATGACCGCCTGGGGCAGTATTCCGCTTGCTGTAAAGGGTATTCATGCCGGGGCTTTCGACTTTATAACTAAGCCGTGGGATAACCAGGTGTTGATGCAGCGTATATCGACCGCGCTTGAGCTGAATGTTTCATCCGCAGGTGAGGAGAGCAGTTTTGACCGGTCGTTCATAATAGGCCGCAGTCCGGCGCTGATGAATGTGCTTGACACAGTGGAACGCATTGCCAAGACCGATGCTTCGGTGCTGATAATGGGAGAAAACGGTACCGGCAAGGAACTTATCGCGGAGGCTATTCACCGAAACAGCCGACGTGCCTCCCGACCGATGGTAAAAGTCAATCTCGGAGGAATATCACAGTCACTTTTTGAAAGTGAGATGTTCGGTCACCGTAAGGGTGCTTTCACAGGTGCGGTCGCCGACAGGGAGGGGCGTTTTTCTGTCGCTGACGGAGGCACGATATTTCTTGACGAGATAGGTGAGCTTGATCTTAACAGTCAGGTGAAACTGCTGCGCGTACTTCAGGAACATACTTTCGAGATGCTTGGTGACAGCATGCCGCGTAAGGTCGATGTAAGGGTCGTATGTGCCACAAACGCCGATCTTGCGTCAATGGTGCGTGACCGTACATTCCGCGAGGATCTGTTCTACCGTATCAATCTTATTACGGTGACATTGCCACCGTTGCGTGAGAGGCCTGAGGATATCCCCCTTCTTGTAGAGCATATATTAGGTAAGATGTGTGCGGAAACCGGCCGGGAAGTTCCTGAAATTACTGCCGATGCACTTGATTACCTTTCCGGATTGCCTTATCCCGGCAATATACGTGAACTGAAAAATCTGGTTGAACGCACCTTGCTGGTGTCAAACACACGCATATTGACCCGCCGGGAGTTTCAGGCCCAGGCTGATAACGGCACAATAGCGTCAGTTGCGGCGATGACAGGCGGCCAGCTTGAGCGCAGCGAACGGGAGCTTGTGGAGGCGGCTATCGTACGTTCCGGCGGAAACTTGTCCAGGGCGGCCGCTTTACTCGGTATAAGCCGACAGGCTCTGTATAGAAGAATAGAAAAATATGGTATAAAACCATGAGATTTAACTGGATACTGCTGATAATACTGTTGCTCGGCGCATCGGCGCTGGTGGCGATGAATATGGTTTCATCGGGCAATGTCACGGCTCTATATTACGTTTTAGGTGGTATTGTTGTGCTGTGTGTATTATTGCTGCTGGTGTTCTACCGCAGTATCCTGAAGCCTATCCGCACCATATCCAACGGAGTTAATCTGCTGCGCGAACAGGATTTCAGCAGTCGTCTTGCTCCGGTTGGGCAGCGTGAGGCTGACCGAATAGTTGAAATGTTCAACAGAATGATGACTTCCCTTAAGGATGAGCGTCTTAGGGTGCGTGAGCAGAATCATTTTCTTGATCTGCTTATAGAAGTATCGCCGATGGGCATTATGATTATCGGTCAGGATGACCGCATAACTCTTGTAAACAAAGCCGCGATAAGCTATCTCGGTTATGACCAAGCCGGAGAGATAACAGGGATGAGGCTCAAAGAGATTGACGGTGCGCTCGGACGTATTGTCGCCGATCTGAAGCGTGATGAGGTCGTGACGGTGCGTCTCGACGATTCGATGATTTACCGGTGTTCGCGCCTTTCGTTCATGGATAAGGGCTACGTACATCCGTTCATACTTATCGAGGCACTTACTGAGGAAGTCATGCTGGCCGAGCGCAAGTCCTACGAAAAGGTCATAAGAGTCATAGCCCATGAAGTCAACAACTCGATGGCAAGCGTGTATTCGATGCTTGACACCATGGCGCTTGTGTCGGAGGCTGAAGGTCGTGATGACTCGGAAAGTGAGATACTGAGGGTGTGCGAGCAACGGTGCCGGTCACTGAGCCGGTTTATCACGGCGTATGCCGATGTGGTTAAAATCCCGGATGCATCTCCTGTGGCAGTAAGCCTGAATACATTTGTCACGGACATCAGTGTGCTGCTTGACAGCATGTGTGTTAATTACGGCGTGAAATTCAGTCTTGATCTCGATCAGGATGATGTTACCGTGAATGTTGATCCTGTATTGTTTGAACAGGTATTGATCAATATCGTGAAAAATTCAGCGGAAAGTGCTTCGGGAAAAGGGTATGTTTCAGTCAAAACCTGTTCCCAGCCACCGTCGCTCACCGTGACTGATAACGGAGGCGGTATATCTCCTGAAGCCTCCTCCAAACTGTTCAGTCCGTTTTTCTCCACTAAGCCTGAGGGCCAGGGAATTGGGCTACTTTTCATAAGTGATGTGCTGCGTAAACACCGTTGTCGCTTCTCTCTGCGCACCGATGATGACGGGCTTACCCGATTCACAATACGCTTCTCCCATTAAAGTCGCGGCAACTGATTAAAAACAGGTGCAACCCAACTTTATGTAGCGAATGATTGTTTCAATAATAAACATTATTGTTAAATAGTCATATATAAAACTTATGAAGAAATTATTACTTTCACTGTGTGCCATATTAGGTATGGCTGTTGTTGCTCAAGCGCAAAGTGTAGATTTAACTGCAAGTTATGGTGGTTACACCCAGATGGATGCGACCGACTGTCATGACGGTGGCCCGGATGTCAACAATGCATGGGGTGTACTCAACGTCGGTGCCGATCTTAATGTAATTCCTAATCTGTCTGTTGGCGCGTCATACTCGTTCTCAAGCACATCGCGTAAGAATTTTTCTGACAATAAGTTCTATTATCATGTAGTGATGCTCAACGGTAAGTACACATATTTCCGCACTCCGATATTTGATCTTTACGGTCATGTAGGTATCGGTTCGGTTATCACACATCAGACTTTTGAGGGTGCTTCAAAGAATACCGGCTATTTCGCATACCAGGTTTCTCCTATCGGTGCCAAAGTATCGCTGACTCCTAAATTAGGTATATTCGGTGAGCTCGGTTTCGGTGCCCAGGGTCTGCTTCAGGTAGGTGTAAAATATACGCTCTGATCTGTCGGCGACAGGTATAAACAGGTGTCTTACGACACGATGATTATATAAAGTATTATTGTGGGGAGTCGTGTCATTCGTGATGTGACTCCCCTCTCATTATTGGTTGTAAAAAGTTAAATTGAGGTGGGATATGTCGGGATATTGTAAATGAAAGTTAACAAAATGTCATTTTTGTTATTTAATATTCCTTAGTGTGACCCCTACTCAGTAACTTTGCATTTGAAAAAACTATATTATGCCTAACATTTTAACTGGTCTTGTAGGTCGACAGGCTGCGCAGTACGGTGACCGTGCCGCTTTCAGCTTCAAAAACTCCCTGATGGGAGAATGGAAAGATACCTCTTGGCGCGAATTCAGCCATGCGGTATCCGCAGCTGCCTGCGCTTTTGAAATATTGGGCATCGAGCCTAAGTCGTCGGTGGGCGTGTTTTCGGCCAATCGTCCCGAGATTTTAATTTCTGATTTCGGGGCATTTGCCAACAGGGCTGTTCCGGTGTCAATCTATTCCACCAGCAGCGAGGAGCAGGTTGACTACATTGTCAATGATGCTGATATCAGGATCCTCTTTGTCGGAAATGCCGAGCAGCTTGCCATAGCACGCTCAGTGGCCTCACGACGTAAATCGCCCCTGCATATCATAACGTATGAGAGCATCGAGGATTCGCCGATGACTTTCGAGTCATTTCTTGCGCTCGGTGAAGCCGCGACTGACAGTTGCCGTAAAGAAGTTGAGGCGCGTACTGCTGCAGCCAAGCCGGCCGACACGGCAACTCTTCTATATACGTCGGGTACAACCGGTGAGCCTAAGGGATCCATACTGCTTCACTCATGTTTTGACGCGGCAATGCTCATTCACCGTGAACGGTTGACGATGCTTGATGCCGATGACACATCAGTAAGCTTCCTTCCCTTGAGCCATATTTTTGAAAAGGCATGGACATATTTCTGCCTTTACATGGGCATAAAGGTTTATATCAATCTTGATCCACGCGATATACAGAATACTATCCGTGATGTAAGGCCTACCTGCATGTGTTCCGTCCCCCGATTTTGGGAAAAGGTCTATACCGCAGTGCAGGCCAAGATATCGCGCATGAATCCACTCCAGCGCCTGATTGTAAAAAGGGCTCTTAAGGTAGGACGCCGTTACAATCTCGACTATCGCCGTCTCGGACTGACTCCGCCGGCATTGTTAAGCCGTGAATACGCATTTTATGTAAAGCGTGTGTTCCAGCCCATGAAAAGGGTGATCGGCATTGAGAACGGCAAGCTGTTTCCCACGGCCGGTGCTCCGCTGTCGGCAGGCATTGTGGAGTTCATGCAGTCGTGTGGCATAAATATCATAATAGGTTACGGGCTGTCGGAAACTACTGCAACCGTCACATGCTATCCTGATGTTGGCTATGAAATAGGGTCAGTCGGAACTCCGATCGGGGATATCCGTATAAAGATAGGCGAAAACAATGAAGTACTCGTGAAGGGTCCTACTGTCATGGCCGGATATTTCAACCGTCCCGAGGCCACTGCCGAGGCTTTCACTGAGGACGGCTGGTTCAGAACCGGCGATGCGGGACGTATCGACGATACCGGTGCATTGACGCTGACCGAGCGCATCAAGGATCTGTTCAAGACATCCAACGGCAAGTACATCGCCCCGCAGGCTATCGAGAGCCGTCTCGGTGAGGATGAGTATATCGAACAGGTCGCCGTGATAGGTGATCAGCGTAAATATGTTACGGCTATCATCATTCCGGCTTATGAAGCTCTGAAGGAGTATGCCCGTAAAAAGCATATCCAGTACAAGTCGATGGTCGAGCTTGTAAACAACAGTGAGATACATCGTATGCTCCAGGAACGTATCGACAAGCTGCAGGCCGGACTGGCCGGTTACGAAAAGGTCAAGAAGTTTACTCTTCTCCCCAAGGAATTCACGATGGAAGCCGGCGAGCTGACCAACACACTGAAATTGCGCCGCAATATAATCAATACCCGCTATGCACGGGAAATCGAGGCGATGTACGCGCAATAATTATTACTCCGCAACATTCACAATCGCATAATGATCACATACGAGCAACTTAAAGAGATAGTGGAGCGCAAGGACGCGCTCCGTCATTACCTTGACATCGACAATAAGCGTGTCGAGGTTGAGGAAGAGGAATTACGTACTCATGTGCCTGACTTCTGGGAACATCAGAAGGAGGCGCAGGCACAGATGAAAAAGGTCAAGGAACTTCACCATTGGATTGACAGCTACGACGAGCTTGACAAGGGAGTGGGGGAGCTTCAGCTTGCCTGGGATTTTCTTAAGGAAGGTCTTGTTGAAGAGGCCGAGCTTGACGCGATGTATGCCGATCTTGTGAATAAGATCGAAGGCCTTGAGCTGCGCAACATGCTCCGCCGCGAGGAGGATGCCCTCGGCGCCGTATTGAAGATCAATTCCGGTGCAGGTGGTACTGAAAGTCAGGACTGGGCCTCGATGTTGATGCGTATGTATCTCCGCTGGTGTGAATCAAAAGGCTATAAGACATCGATCGCCAATATTCTTGAGGGTGATGAGGCCGGTATAAAGTCAGTTACTATCGAGGTTGACGGAACGATGGCCTACGGCTACCTTAAAAGCGAAAACGGTGTGCACCGCCTTGTACGTGTGTCACCCTACAATGCCCAAGGCAAGCGCATGACCTCGTTTGCATCGGTATTTGTGACCCCGCTCGTTGATGATACCATAGAGGTTAAGGTTGATCCCGCATTGTTGTCATGGGATACCTTCCGAAGCGGTGGCGCCGGTGGTCAGAATGTGAACAAGGTGGAGTCGGGTGTACGTCTGCGTTATCAGTTCACCGACCCATATACTGGTGAAAAGGAGGAGATCCTTATTGAAAATACCGAGACCCGCGACCAGCCCAAGAATAAGGAGAATGCAATGAGACAGTTGCGCTCCATACTCTATGACAAAGAGCTGCAGCATCGTCTGGCCGAACAGCGTAAGATCGAGGACGGCAAGATGAAGATCGAATGGGGTTCGCAGATACGCAGCTATGTATTTGATGACCGTCGCGTGAAAGACCATCGCACTAACTGGCAGACAAGCGATGTCAATGCCGTGATGGATGGTGACCTTGACGGATTTATCAAGGCTTATCTCATGGAATTTGCTGCTGACGCGGAGAATTAATAAGTGATTGTTATGAAGGATAATCTCACCATTATAAAGGTAGGTGGCAAGATAGTAGAGCAGCCTGACACGCTCGACGCGTTGCTGCGTGACTTTGCCGCTATTGACGGATACAAGTTGCTCGTACATGGCGGAGGCCGGTCGGCTACCGCACTTGCCAAGGAACTCGGAGTGGAGACCCGTATGGTCGATGGCCGCAGGGTGACCGATGATGAAATGCTCCGTATTGTCACTATGGTTTACGGCGGTCTTGTTAATAAAACGGTTGTCGCACGTCTGCAGGGACTTGGTGTCGATGCTCTCGGACTTACCGGTGCTGACCTGAATGTAATACTTAGCCACCGCCGCGAGGTGCGTGAGGTGGATTACGGTTGGGTAGGCGATGTGGATCGTGTGAATGTCGACATGCTTGCCGGACTTTTGCGCATAGGTGCGGTACCGGTTATCGCTCCTCTTACCCATGATGGTCAGGGTCATCTGCTTAACACTAATGCCGATACAATGGCCGGCGAGACAGCCAAGGCTCTTGCCGGAGTGTTCAATGTAAGGCTGGTATACTGCTTTGAAAAGCCGGGAGTATTACGTGATGAGAATGATGATAATTCGGTGATTCCCGTCATCACCCCGTCGGTATACCGTGAGCTTAAGGACTCAAAAATAGTGACAGGCGGAATGATACCTAAACTCGATAATGCTTTTGAGACTGTAGCGGCGGGTGTTGACCAGGTGGTCATCACTATGGCTTCGGCACTTGGCGAAATCGAGGCCGGAACCAAGATAATCGGCGAATAATATCATTTTTCTCGTGATTGTTTGGTGAAAACGTTTCCTTTTTATACTTTTGCGAAAATTTTATAGGTTTGTTAATCAAAATTTAATTTTTATATCATTATATGAACGTTGCAATTGTGGGCGCCAGCGGAGCTGTCGGACAGGAGTTTCTCCGTGTGCTCGAACAACAGAATTTCCCTATTGACAATCTCCTCCTGTTTGGTTCATCACGTAGTGCCGGCCGTACATATCGTTTCCGCGGTCAGGATATAGTAGTTAAAGAACTCAAGCATAATGATGATTTCAAGGATGTTGATATCGCGTTTACTTCGGCCGGTGCCGGCACTTCACGCGAGTTTGCCGAGACAATCACCCGTTATGGAGCATTGATGATCGATAATTCGAGCGCATTCAGAATGGACGATGACGTGCCTTTGGTGGTTCCTGAGGTTAATGGCGATGATGCGTTCAATACTCCCCGCAACATCATAGCCAATCCTAATTGCACCACCATACAGATGGTCGTTGCACTCAAGCCGATAAATGATCTGTCGCCTATCCGTCGTGTTCATGTGGCTACTTATCAGGCTGCCAGCGGTGCCGGTGCGGCTGCTATGGACGAGCTCGTGGAGCAGTATGCCCAGCTCACACGCGGTGAGGAGCCCACTATTGAAAAATTCGCTTATCAGCTTGCTTACAATGTCATTCCTCAGATCGATGTCTTTACTGACAACGGTTACACCAAGGAGGAGATGAAGATGTATAATGAGACGAAAAAGATCATGCATGCTCCGAAGCTTGACGTGAGCGCTACCTGTGTGCGTGTTCCCGTGATGCGTGCTCATTCCGAGTCAATCTGGGTAGAGACTGAAAGCCCGATATCAGTCGAGCAGGCACGTGAGGCATTTGCCAAGGGTGAGGGCCTTGTCGTGCTTGATGATCCGCAGTCAAAGAAGTATCCCATGCCTCTTGATATTGCCGATTGCGATCCGGTATACGTAGGACGCATCCGCAAGGATCTTACTTCGGAATGCGGCCTGTCATTCTGGATTGTCGGTGACCAGATCAAGAAGGGTGCCGCTCTCAATGCGGTCCAGATTGCCCAGTATCTGATTGCCCACGGCAAGAAGTTTTAAGATGTAATACACATTTAAATCGTATATAAAAGAGACGCCTCAACCGGTGTCTCTTTTATTATATGATAATAATGTTTATATTTGCAATTATTTAGTAACTATGAAGAAGGATCGCATTTTAGTGACCGGAGGTACCGGGTACATCGGGTCACATACGGTAGTGGAGCTACAGAACGCAGGATATCCTGTGGTGATCATAGATAACTTGTCCAACAGTAACCGTCAGGTTCTTGACGGAATTGAGCGTATCACCGGTATACGTCCTGACTTTGTCGAGGCCGACTGTACTGATATGGATGCCCTGCGCAAGCTGTTTGAGCAGTATCCCGACATCAAGGGTATCATTAACTTTGCCGCAAGCAAGGCGGTAGGGGAGTCTATGCAGAAGCCGGTGCTTTATTACCGTAATAATCTGAACACCCTTATGAATTTGCTTGACATGATGGCTGAGCATGATGTAAAAGGCATTGTATTTTCTTCATCATGTACTGTCTATGGCGAGCCTGACGTCAATCCAGTCACCGAGCAGTCGCCGATCAAGAAGGCCACTTCGCCATACGGCAATACCAAGCAGATTTCGGAGGAGATTATAACTGATGTGATCAATGCCGGCGCTCCTTTCAAGAGCATTATCCTGCGCTACTTCAATCCTGTCGGTGCCCATCCATCGGCACTTATCGGAGAGTTGCCCAACGGTGTGCCTCAGAATCTGATCCCTTATCTTACTCAGACTGCCATAGGTATCCGGAAAGAGCTAAGTGTGTTTGGCAACGACTATAATACACGTGACGGCTACTGTATACGCGACTTCATCGATGTAGTTGACCTGGCTCGTGCTCATGTTATCGCTGTAGAGCGTATGCTTGAGGATAAGAGCGATGCAAAAATCGAGATTTTTAATCTTGGTACGGGAAATGGCCTTTCCGTGATGGAACTGATCGAGGCATTTGAGCGCGCTACCGGTGTAAAAGTGCCGTATCGTATCGCCGAGCGTCGTGCCGGTGACATCGAGCAGGTGTGGGCCGACCCGACTTATGCCAATACAGTTCTCGGTTGGAAAGCCACTACACCTATCGAAGATACGATGCGTTCGGCATGGGCATGGCAGAAACATCTTGCTGAAAACGCATAAAACTGAATCCTTATATTGCTGAGCCGGAGTAGTTTACTGCTCCGGCTCAATTTTTATTGCAATTTTCTGATAAAAATATTTGGAGGAATGGATAAAAGTGTCTAACTTTGC
>CAZIPQ010000031.1:14971-19525 GCA_964541165.1 uncultured Muribaculum sp. | reverse complement strand
CTAAAAAAAGAAGAGGTTGCCTGAGGCAACCTCTTTTAGTGGCGGGGGCAGGACTCGAACCTACGACCTTTGGGTTATGAGCCCAACGAGCTACCACTGCTCCACCCCGCGATGTTTTACGTGTGCAAAGTTACATACTTCTGCCATAACATCCAAATTTTAGCAGCAAGTTTTATGTTAAAAAACATAAAACAAAGCGATGCCGAATATTACTATCCGGCATCGCTAATATAATCAGGGAATATAATTATCTGTTTACCTGGAACTTATTAATTCCATCACGGAGATAGGCCACTACCTGGCGAGCGGCAGCTATACCTGCATTGATATTGGCTTCAGCTGTCTGAGCACCCATTTTCTTGGGCGTAAAGAACACGCGACCTGCAAATTTTTCACTGAGTTCAGCGGCATTGTCGGGCTTCACATCAGCCACATATTTAAGATCAGGACGTGCTTCAAGAGCCTTTACAAGACCCTCCTCATCAATCACCTCCTTGCGGGCTGTATTGACAAGCACACCACCCTTAGGCATGCGGGTGATCAGATCATAGCCAATGCTCTTCTTTGTCTCGGGAGTAGCAGGGATATGAATTGAAACAATGTCATTGTTGGCATAGAGATCCTCGACGCTGCCGACAGGAGTGATACCCTCTTCCAGCATCACCTGCTCGGGACAATAGGGATCAAAGGCAGAAATTGTCATACCGATGCCCTTTGCAATTCGAGCCACATTGCGGCCTACCTGGCCATAAGCCTGAAGACCGAGACGCTTACCCATCAGCTCAGTGCCGGATGTACCGTTGTACATATTACGTACAGCCATGATCATCATACCGAACACAAGCTCAGCTACGGCATTTGAATTCTGACCCGGGGTATTCTCGACAACCACGTTATGGGCAGTGGCAGCAGCAAGATCTACATTGTCATAACCGGCACCGGCACGGACAACGATCTTAAGATTTTTAGCTGCGTCGAGCACCTCGGCATCTATGATATCACTGCGGATGATAATTGCGTCAACATCAGCCACAGCAGCAAGCAGATCAGCCTTGGAAGGATACTTTTCCAAAAGGACAAGCTCATAACCGGCCTCGTCAACCACTTTGCGGATACCGTCGACAGCTACAGCTGCAAACGGCTTTTCAGTTGCTACAAGTACCTTCATGATCAATGCTTCTTTTCAAATTCATTCATGGCATCAACAAGCACCTTCACACTCTCCATAGGAAGAGCATTGTAAAGAGAAGCACGGAAACCGCCTACCGAACGGTGACCCTTGATACCAACGATACCCTTGCTTGTGGCAAAGTCGATAAATTCTTTCTCAAGCTCGGTATATTCGGGCTTCATAACGAAGCATACATTCATGATAGAACGATCCTCAGGAGCCACTGTACCGACAAACATCTTGCTTGAGTCAATAGTGCTGTAAAGAAGCTCGGCCTTTGCGAGGTCGCGGCGTTCCATCTCCTTGATACCGCCGATCTCCTTATAGTACTTCAATGTCTGGAGTGCTGAATAGATAGGAAGCACAGGAGGAGTATTGAACATCGAACCCTTCTTGATATGGGTACGGTAGTCAAGCATTGTAGGTATGGCGCGATCCACATTGCCAAGTGCGTCGTCCTTTACGATAACGATCGTAACACCGGCAGGAGCAAGGTTCTTCTGCGCACCGGCATAGATAAGATCATATTTTGAAACATCGACGGGGCGAGAGAAAATATCACTCGACATGTCAGCAACCAGAGGCACCTTCACATCAGGATCAAAACGGGTTTCGGTACCGTAGATGGTATTGTTGGTTGTATAGTGGAAATAATCGGCATCTTCAGGAACCACATAACCCTTAGGAATGTAAGTGTAGTTCTTATCCTTGCTTGAGGCAACGACATCTACCTCACCGAAAAGCTTACCTTCCTTGATGGCATTGGATGCCCATGTGCCTGTATCAATGTATGCGGCCTTCTTTTTAAGCAGGTTGTAAGGCACCATACAGAACTGGAGTGATGCGCCACCGCCTAAAAACAGCACTGAATAACCGGCCGGTACATCAAGCAGTTCCTTTACAAGAGCCTGAGCCTCATCCATTACGGCTACAAACTCCTTGCTGCGATGAGAAACTTCCAGGATAGAAAGACCAGTCCCGGCAAAATCCCTGATTGCCTCTGCAGTCTTGTCGATAGTATACTCGCTCAAGATAGAGGGCCCTGCATAAAAATTATGCTTCTTCATATAATATTGTTTTGTTGGTTGTCCTGCAAATATAAGGAAACTTTTGTATAAACGAACAACATTATCGACAAAAATAACAAAAATTTGATGTATAATTTCAATTGCGCCCCGATAGCGCAGAATTACCGCTGAAAAGCATGTCATCTAACAATGGCTGCCGTATAATAATTTTTCATTATATTTGTAAGCGGTATGACCGGTGACAGGCCGAGTCAATACCCTACTATTCACATTACACCAATTTCTAACGATGAAAGGCATTGTTCTCGCAGGAGGATCAGGCACCCGACTGTATCCGGTGACCAAAGGAGTCAGCAAACAACTGCTCCCGATATATGATAAGCCGATGGTTTATTACCCGATCGCAACGCTCATGATGGCCGGCATACGGGATATACTCATTATATCCACTCCGGATGACACTCCGGCATTCCGGCGGCTGCTGGGCGACGGAAGCGACTATGGCGTCAACTTCAGCTATGCCGTTCAGCCAAGTCCCGACGGACTGGCACAGGCTTTTATCATAGGACGAGAGTTTATAGGTGACGATGCCGTGTGTCTTGTATTAGGCGATAACATATTTCATGGTGCAGGATTCACACCGATACTTGAGGAAGCCGTAAAAAATGCAGCCGCGTCCAATACCGCTACCGTCTTCGGTTATTGGGTAAGCGATCCGCAGCGCTATGGAGTCGCTGAATTTGACAGCGAAGGACACTGCCTGTCGATCGAAGAGAAGCCGGAACATCCGCGCAGCAACTATGCCGTCGTCGGACTTTATTTCTACCCGAACAGTGTTGTCGACGTGGCGTCACGCATCAAGCCATCGGCCCGTGGAGAACTTGAGATCACATCGGTAAATCAGGAGTACTTGTCAGCAGGACAGCTTATGGTGCGCACATTGCCCCGCGGATTTGCGTGGCTCGACACCGGCACCCATGACTCTCTTGCCGAGGCCTCGATCTATGTCGAGGTGCTTGAAAAACGCCAGGGACTGAAAATAGCCTGTCTTGAAGGCATAGCCTACGGACGAGGATGGATAACCCGAGAAAAACTTTTAGACCTGGCCAAGCCAATGATGAAAAATCAATACGGACAATACCTTATGAAACTGGTCAACGACTTTGACGTGCCGACAAGTAAATAATTTCACGACCCATGGAGATACTTAAAACTGATATAGAGGGAGTGGTAATACTCAAGCCACGAGTATTCACCGATGCCCGGGGATACTTTTATGAAAGTTATTCAAAACGTCAGCTTGATGAAGCTCTCGGCTACACTGTCGACTTTGTTCAGGACAATCAGAGCGCCTCAACCAAAGGTGTGATACGCGGGCTGCACTTTCAACTACCGCCGTTCACTCAGGCCAAACTCGTACGATGTGTCATGGGAGCAGTGCTTGACGTAGCCGTAGATCTGCGACGGGACTCCCCTACCTTCGGCCATCATGTCGCCGTAGAACTGACCTCCGACAATCATCTCCAGCTTTTCGTTCCGCGTGGCTTTGCCCACGGATTTGCCGTGCTTAGTCAGGAAGCGGTGTTTCAATACAAATGCGACAATTACTATGCCCCGCAGTCCGAAGGTGGTATATCTCTGCTTGATACGACACTCGGCATTGACTGGCGCGTAGACATGTCGCAACTCATATTAAGCGAGAAGGACAAGCGTTATCCATGTCTCGCTGATTTCAATTCGCCATTCTGATCCATGACGGATGGCAAGGCATAACGAACTTGGCAAGGAGGGCGAACGTATAGCCCGTGAATATCTCATATCCCGTGGATACACTATCATAGAGATAGACACCCGCAAAGGCCATTATGAACTTGATATAATAGCGACACGGGGAAGCCGCATCATATTTACAGAGGTAAAAACACGCACAATGGGATCACAGGATCCCATTGATGCGATAACTCCTAATAAAATACGTAAGATATGTCGGGCGGCCGACTCTTTCGTGCGAAACTATGGCTTTCCTCACGAAGTACAGTTTGATGTGATCACCGTAGTGTTTTCACCTGACGGAAACTATAAGCTGGAGCACATTCCTGATGCTTTCTATCCTCCTATCAACGGAGGATATTAACCCACCTTGCGGCGACGAAGCGTAGGATCGGGCTCGTTGAGCAAGGCATCCATCTCCGGAGGAATCACAAAGATATCATCTTTGCTGACAGGCCGCAATTTTTCATACCAATGAAAATCGGGAAGATAAAAGAACGACCGCTTTGCCAGATACAGCGGCACGACCTTACCGGTTACTTCAGGCCACATCTTCAATGTATCAAGCTGCCCATCGGTAAATGT
>CAZIPQ010000031.1:4920-14871 GCA_964541165.1 uncultured Muribaculum sp. | reverse complement strand
CCGCCGTATATCTGGCGATTTTCATTCCATACAATAGGATGACGGTGCATATACATAGTGGAATCGCTTTCAAGAAATACAAGCGAATCGCAGAGACCCTGCAGATCGACTCTCCAGAAACGCACCTTAGGATATACCGTCATTATATGCATCGTATCATCAGGAACACGGTAACTGCGCACGGTATCGCCATGCAGATATAGGGTATCTCCCTTGCTGTATTCAAGCAAGCGGGCATGTCCTGTGGCAAAAGCGCTGTCGGTAGCCTGATAGCAATAACCGTAATCGCCGTCAAGGGCAACTTTTCGCACCGAATCGGTAATAATCATGTTGCCCCATGCCTCTCCGTAACCTTCGGTATGATTATAATAGATAGTATCACCGGTAAGAGTACTACCTCTTTTTGTCACTATCAGCGAACGGTCATACAATTCTGACAATTCACTTTCCGTGTCATACCATCCGCTCGAGGTATACACATCAGCACTGTCAGTCACAATTACGGTCGGTGCGACAATATTGGCGATATGCGTTTCGGTATTATACAGCAATCGCTCCGTAGTGAGCCTGAAATCCTCCTTCTTGCGATCCTGAAGCACCACATTTTCCCTGAACTGAGCTTCCTTTGTATCGGGACAATACTCACCGTAGCCTGACACAAGCTCGTTCTCGGTATCGATAATAGTGCCGTGATTATCGTAATAGCCGATATTTGCCGCTAGATCATAGTTGAATATGTATGTCTCCAGTTGCACGTCACGGTTGATCAGTCTCACCGGGCGGTCACCGTCACCGTAAAACACAGCCAATTCACTTTCAGCGTTATAGTCAAGATGATCAGCGTAGACAAACAGTGTATCACCCTGCTCCATCTTGACATTGCCGAATGCCTCCATCGAACCGGTCACATCGTAGAAGTGCGCGCTGTCACAATACATGTACATGCCGCCCTTGCGAAACATCACATTTCCGCTCACCACCTGATACTCGGTACTTACCGCTTCATCCATCGAGAGGCGGTCAGCCCTTTCAAGAAACACGCGACCGTCAGCATTGCGGTCAGCGGAAGGAATTGTAGGGCGCACGGGAATACGGGCTGCACGCTCCGATACAGGCAGCTTGGCCTTACTGTGATCCGTGTCAGTAACACCATATATAAGCGACGGCACTACTACCGCGGCTACAATCCATAGCGCACTGGCGGGGCCGCGCTGCTTCCCTCCGATACCCTTCATCACTCTATAACCGTATACTTAGTTTTTAATCCAGCCTTTGTGCTTGAATTCACAGTCACGCCAACCCGGCTCAATACGTACGTAAGTATCCTTGATCTTCTTTTCGATCCAGTCACTTATTATCTTTTCACGACGTGCACCTTCGTACATATTCTTGATCAGCTGATAATCGTCGCTCATGTTGGCACGATGTCCGTCGATGCGGGCCGACAGTTTTACAATAGCGACAATATCGGTATTTGTCACCGGATCCTTCATGATAAACGGCTTGGAAATCTCACCCACACCCATATTGGCAACCTGCTTGCCGACTTCCTGTGGCAGATCAGCCATTTCGAAACGCGCTGTACCGGTCTTGGAGTTTACCATTATACCGCGGTTCTTGTTGGTGTTCTTGTCGTGTGACAGCTCCTGTACGGCAGCCTCAAACGGGAACTTCTCGGCAAGAATATCCTTGCGCAGTGTGTCAAGCGCATTGAGGGCATCAGTCAAATCCTTGTCCGACACCTTGGGGCGAAGAAGGATATGACGGGTGTTGATACGGTCGCCACGCTTCTCTATAAGCTGAATGATATGATATCCAAACTGTGACTTGACGATTTTTGAAACCTTCTTGGGATCGCTCAGGTTAAACGCCACGCCGGCATACTCCGGGTCGAGCTCTCCACGGCCATAAAATCCGAGCTCACCGCCGCGGACACTTGTAGCAGGATCCTCGGAATAGAGGATTGCAAGGGTCGAAAAATCCGATTCACCACGGTTGACACGGTCTGCATAGTCGCGCAGACGTGACTTCACCTCCTCAATCTCCTGATTGGGAATAATCGGGTTTACTGTAAGTATCTGCACCTCGACCTGCATGGGTACATAGGGAATACTGTCGGAAGGAAGTGAGGCAAAGTATTTACGCACATCGGAAGGTGTAGCCTTGATGTCCTTAGTCAGCGAACGCTGTACATCCTCAATCATTGCGCTGTTTCGCACCACCTCGGCCTGCGCCGCACGCAATTCAGGCATAGGACGGCGGAAATACTGCTCGACCTTCTCAGCACTGCCGAGCTCGTCGATAAAATAGTTGATACGCTTGTCCACCTGTGACATAACCTGTCCGTCAGGCACGTTGACCGAGTCAAGTTCAGCCTGATGCAGAAACAGCTTCTCTATGGCGATGCGCTCAGGGATCACGCAGTACGGATTACCGTTGATCTCCTGACGCTCATAGAGCATGTTCTGATACATCTCCTCGACCTCCGACTTATAGATCGGCTGATCTCCGATCCACCATACTACCTCTTCGGCTATATTGTTCTGTGCCATGGCGGCCACAGATACCACAGCCGATGCACACAAGATTGTAAGTCTGTTAAGTTTCACTTTATATCGGTTAAATTATTGTTTCAATTCTTTCTGTCATTCCTCCGGCCGTACGGCATCATTATACTCGATCAGTCCGTCAGCGAGTGCTTTCCGGTAAAGTTCGAGTTTCAGCTTCCGGTCATAGTCCACGCGCCCTTCGTTAACCAGATGCTCGGTCACACGGTCGCGGACTATCTCAAGCGGCAGTGTCTCACCGGGTTTAACCAGTTCCGACACAAACAACATGTACACCCTTCCTCCGGCTGTCACCTCCATCGGACGATTAGTGGTCACATGCGGAGATTTCGGGCGACCTGAGGGCGGAAACCAGCCAGCTATACTGTTCCATTCGGTCCATGTGTCCCGAAAGTACTCGTACTTCATTTCGTCGCGCAGTTCATCATCAATACTCAGACGCTCAAGGCGATCAAAGTCACTGCTGTCATCCGATGCCATACGCCGCCTTACCTCAGCCACATATTTCGATCCCTGCGGCAGCGCCACAAAGATACCTTTCAGCACCGGGGTCTCAAGGCGATATTCATCTTTATGCCGGTCATAATAGGCTGCAAGACTGTCGTCAGGAACTGCCTCCGATTTATGCTCGGCAAACATCCGCTTCCTGTATTCCCAAATGATGAGTTCATTTCGGTAATCCTCCACCATACGGTCAATTTCCCGCATATCGGCCACATTCTTTGAAGCCACATCACTCACAAGGCGCGAGTCGATCCATTGCCTCACAAATGCCTTGATGTAGGAAATACTGTCACTTCCACCAAGTCCTATCGGCATGGAACGCATGACTTCGTCACGTGTCAGGATACGGTTGCCGACCCGTGCCAGCGCGTCATCACCAAGCCCGGCACTATCATGCTGACATGCCTGAGCCACAAGGGCTAACAGCCCTGCTGCAATCACGTTGCTGACTTTCATGACCGACTAACGCAAATAAGGCATAAAATTACTAATTTTCCAGCTACTTTATGCTCTTTAAAAGTTTTTTATCAACTTTTACAGGATATTTACTCTTGAGCGACTCCATCCAGCTACGTTCCAAAGAGGCCTGATAGTCAGCGACAGCCGCACCGCGCACATCATTCACACTCTCGGGAGCGGCAAGCAATTTGCCGTCATACAGCATTACGAAGTGCCACGGTCCTTTGTCAGTGGAAACGTTATCGCCCCACTGCGCGGCATCTACCGCAGGATGTTCTCCGTGAGCTACCAACACGCGCTCCACACGTATCTTACGGTCAAAACGTGTTTCGATAGCATTGCCGAATTCTTCAATCGACGGGTGCTCGGTTGTAAGGTATTCCCTGACGGCATTTCCGATTGAATCATCAAGAGCATATACCACATATCCTTTATACTTGGGAGATGTCCATGAATATTTGTCACGGTGCTCATTGAACCATCGGTCAAGTCCCACGGTATCAGTAGCGGCTTTGTTCCATACCTCGCGGCTACCGAGCTCATACACCATAAGGCCCTCGTAATAATCTTTGAGCTGGGCGGCGATATCGGGATTTTCCGAAGCCAGATACTCCATTACACGAGCGGTGATGGAGTCCGCAGGTAAATTGTCCGATAGCCCGAGCTGTTTTTTAATCCGGTCAATCAACACCTGGCGAGGACGGTCGTGACGGTCATCACGCTTCATCGATTCAACGATATATTCACGCACTATCTCAAACGGCGGTATGTTACGGTGTGACAGCTTGTGGACGATATGATATCCATAGGAGGTTGCAAACGGCTCCGATATATCACCGTCATTAAGTTCAAATGAAACCGTCTCGAATTCAGGCACCATCCTACCCTCTCCGAACCATGGCAGACTGCCTCCTGACGAGGCACTGCCGGGATCCTCACTCTCACGGCGTGCAAGATCCGAAAAATCGGCGCCACTCTTGGCCAGACGATACAACGAGTCGATTTCCGACTTCGCTCTTGCCGCTTCTTCCGGAGTTTTGCCCTGTGTAAGTTTAAGAATGTGCTGCACGAGTACCTCGCCTTTCGGATCACGTTCACTCTCCACTTTCAGCAGATGATAACCAAACGGAGTTTCGACAATTCCCGACATTTCTCCGACTGGAGTCTGATAAGCAGCCTGTTCAAAGCTGTAAGGCAATCTCAAGACAGGGATATATCCGAGATTTCCGCCATTCTGCACCACACTGCGGTCAATCGAATAGCGCCGTGCCAGTTCCGGGAAGCTGGCGCCGTTGGAGATAGCCGTGCGCAGACTGTCAAGCAGACGGCGCTGAGCCGCTTGCTGTTCTGGCGTCTCGCCTTTCTCTATCATGATATGGCTTACTGCCCGCTCTTTGGCAAAATGGGAATAAGCCTCGTCGATAAGCCGGCGCTCCTCCGTGGTATCACGGAGATAGGGCTCCATCAGCTCATCACGAAATTTCAAGTAATCATCACGAAATGCAGCAGTAGTATCGACACGTGCCGCCTTTGCCGCAGCCACTCGCATTCTGTAACCGGCAAGAAGATCTGCAAATTCTTCGGGTGACAATGAGTCGGTCGACTGCGTCTTGTTCTGCTGATACTGTTCCTTGAACTGGCCGAGAGTGATTTTCTCTCCGCCGACACTCATGATCACTTTTTTATCATTATTGCCCGCCATGGCCAACCCTGCGGTCGCCATGACGAGCAACAATGCTGAAATATGTCTGTTCATCAGTTTAATCTGTACTCGCGGTTATCAGCGGTCTGAGGCACTGTAATTAGGAGCTTCGCTTGTGATAGCCACATCGTGGGGGTGACTCTCGGCCACACCGGCATTGGTGATGCGGGTAAACTGGGCCTCATGAAGCTTGTCGATATTCTTGGCTCCGCAATAGCCCATACCTGCGCGAAGGCCGCCGAGCATCTGGTAAGTCACCTCATAAAGAGATCCCTTGAACGGCACGCGTGCGGCGATACCTTCCGGAACCAGCTTGCGGGTATCGGTCTCGCCTGCCTGGAAATAACGGTCCTTTGAACCCTTTTCCATAGCTTCAAGCGATCCCATGCCGCGGTAAGACTTATACTTACGTCCGTTATAGATGATTGTGTCGCCGGGTGACTCCTCGACACCGGCAAGCATACCGCCGAGCATCACTGAGTAAGCGCCAGCGGCGAGAGCCTTCACAATGTCGCCAGAATAACGTATACCGCCGTCAGCAATCAGAGGTACATCGGTACCTTTCAGGGCCTTTGCCACATCGTAAACAGCCGAAAGCTGAGGCACACCTACACCGGCTATTACTCGTGTAGTACAGATTGAGCCCGGGCCGATACCAACCTTGACACCGTCAGCACCATTCTCGACCAGATAGCGGGCAGCCTCACCGGTAGCGATATTGCCTACCACTACATCAATATTGGGATATTTTTCCTTCACCTGACGAAGCACGCCAACCACGCCTTTCGAATGTCCATGGGCTGTATCGATTACAATAGCATCGACACCGGCAGCTACCAGCGCGTCAACACGATCCATAACATCAGCGGTAACACCCACACCGGCCGCAACGCGAAGACGTCCGAGCGAATCCTTGCATGCATTGGGCTTGTCCTTTGCCTTAGTGATATCCTTATATGTTACAAGACCTACAAGATGACCCTCGTTGTCGACAACGGGAAGCTTCTCTATCTTGTGGTCCTGAAGTATAGCTGCTGCATGGTCAAGATCAGTCGACTGAGTGGTTGTGACCAGATTATCCTTGGTCATCACCTCATCGATCTTGCGGTTCATGTCCTTTTCAAAGCGCAGGTCACGGTTGGTCACGATACCTACGAGCTTGCGGTCGTCATCAACCACAGGTATACCACCTATATGATATTCCTCCATCATGGCAAGCGCATCCTTTACAGTGCTGCCGCGCTTGATGGTAACAGGATCATAGATCATACCGTTTTCGGCACGCTTCACGGCATGCACCTGACGAGCCTGCTCAGCGATTGACATATTTTTGTGGATTACGCCGATACCGCCTTCACGGGCGATGGCGATTGCAAGACGGGCCTCGGTGACAGTGTCCATCGCAGCTGACACAAGAGGAACATTCAAAGTTATATTACGTGAGAACTTGGTGGTAAGATCAACACACCTGGGGAGTACTTCCGAATAAGCGGGAATAAGGAGGACATCATCAAATGTGAGTCCATCCATCTTTACACGATCTGCAATAAATGACATAAGGATGTTATGATTTTATTGCGCACAAAGTTACACAATAATTTTCACTTTCGGAATAATTCCACCCTAAATTTTTGCATTCCGCCTACCTGCCTGCCTGATGAGAAAAAACAAATTTTCAAGTGTCAGTCATATACCATACAACCGTTATTCGAGGTTGAACGATGCTAATTCTTTTTCATCTGTCAGTGCGAAAATCCGTTTGTTGCCGATATCCACGCCAATGCTCTCTACAAATCGGTCCAGATGTAATATTTCTGTCATATTGCCCGACATGTCATATACATGTATCATGTCGCTCCGGTAGGTGTTTTTCCTGTTTACCAACCCTCCGTCATACAAAGCATATATTTTATCATTGCTTGCAGCCACATCAATATATCCGTATCGGGAATCAGGCGTATCCGACAGATTATCGTCACAGATTACATCAAAATAGGCATGGCTGAACCGTGGCAAAAGAGTTGTACCATCAATCTTAAAACCCTCTATTAAACCGCCGTTTTGCGCAATCCGTATCAGAAACTCATTATCCGGTGACAATACGAACTTGTTTGCGTCTTTCAAGATCCTTTTTACATTGTCATCCCCTTTTTTCGTAAAAGACTCCAGACAGGCACTTTCCTTTTTCCCGTTTTTCAAAAACATGCATATATTGTTGCCGAATATTCCTCTGACAATTGTAATCGAGTCATTAAGTGGAAATGCATCCCCGATCATCATTCTATCAAATGCAGTAGACTCCTTAACTCGTTCAGCATCATCTATATGCTTTTCATCATAAAAGAAGAATTTACACCGGTAATTATCAAATACCGAGATAAAATTCGCATTATCAATATTACAAAGGGATATACTCGTCAAAACATTTACGGCTTCTCCAGGGCCATGGCCGACACGACAAAATCTGTATGCAGTATCATTTGTCAGGTCATATTTCGTATAAAAACAATCACCCCATGGATTATAAATATACACGGCTTCATTTATCACTCCGCTGATGCTGCCTGATCTACCGATTAATATCGGAGAATCCTTGTCAACTACAACAGTACCGTGCAGTTCCCGAACAGGAGCATCAAACGCCTCCCTACTCTCTTTATCCTTACACGCACTTAACAGCACGATAAAGCACAAGAGAACTGTCCTGGCTTTTAAATATTGCATCACATTATCCATTAGGTCATAAATAGTGCTGATTCGTATCTCACTTTTTGCAATATTACGAATTATATCAATATAACAAAATCATGGAATGTTAATATTTCATAATTGATGGATTTATTTCATTATAATGAATTATAATCGGCTTTTAATATGAAAAAAACACCCGATCGGACATGTCTGATCGGGTGTTTTACCGGCGCCATAACGCCTGTCTCTTGCTATTTAGCTATAACCTCATATTATTTGAGCGAGGCAAGGAGGGCCTTGATTACCGATGAGGTAAATCCGGTATTTTCAAGTTCGTTTATGCCTTTTATGGTCATGCCGCCAGGAGTAGTCACGCGGTCGATCTGCTGCTGAGGGATCAACGGTTCATTTTCAAGCATTGCCGCAGCGCCCTTCATTGTGGCTGTGACATAACGCAACGCATCGGCCGGACGGAAACCGAGCTGAACCCCACCCTGCACACATGCCTGGACAAACTTGAACACATAAGCGATACCGCAGGAACATAACGCGGTACCGGCACCCATAAGTCTTGGCTCCACAACAGCCACCTCGCCCATAGAGCGGAATACTCGGCTTACACATTCAATCTGCTCGTCGGTCGCGTGGGCTGCCGCGATAAAAGTCATGCCGAGTCCTATCGCCACTGCGGTATTGGGAATGACCTGAAATAGCGCCGGAGCTGCGGATTTCGGTCCGAGCATTTCCTCAAAGTCCACAAGCGATATACCGCCGGCAAGCGATACAAGCATCTGCCTGCTGAGATCGAGTTCGCATGCCACCTCTTTAAGCACAGTCGGCAATATCCATGGCTTTACCGCAAAAATTATCATATCGGCGTCAGCTACTGCCTCACGGTTATCTGTTGTCACGCTGATTTCCGGATACTCATTCTTCAGCCGGTCCAACTTACCCGTGGTATGATTGGCCACACACAAATCGATATTCTCAAGTACATCCGATGACATCACACCTCGTGCGATGGCGCCACCCATATTTCCGGCTCCTATAATTGATATTTTCATAACTGATATTTTTAAAATTGTGTCTGCAAATAGCGTCCTACCGCATTACGGACCTCAGCGACGCGTGAAGTAAAGTTATTGACCATAATCACTACGGCATGCGTTGGCTTGCCGGCAGAGTCAAGAGCATATCCGGCATAACACAGCACTCCTGTCATGCTTCCTGACTTCAGCGCCAGCTTCCCTTTAAGACGAGTGTTGGCCAACAACGATTTCACTGTACCTTCAACACCTACTTTAGGGAACAGGGCCACATAATTCTTATCACCGGCCATATCGGCAAGCAGTGAACAGACAAACCGGGGACTCAGCCTATCGGTCACGGCAAGTCCGCATCCATCGGCAATACGCAGCGTCGACAGGTCATAACCCATACCGCGCAAAAGTGCAGTCTGGGCTGCCAGCGCTTTTTCTTCGCTCACTTCACAACTGTCGATGGCAAGTGCGCGCAGCATACCTTCGGCATACAGATTATCGCTCTTTTCCATCATCACCCGGAGGATGCTGTTACGTGACGGTGAAATATGGACAAATGGCTTCACACCTGGATTTATGTCAGTAATAGCCTGACATGCATCACCACAGCCGACGCCCTGCGAGGCAAGACTTTCCACAACGTCAGCTTCAAGCACGGCCGCCGGACACGGCATGGCATACCGCTCGATGCCCCGGCGCTCTTTTACCGCAAAACTGTTGTCTTTATAATTCAGGCCGTAATATCCGGCACCATATTCCCATTCCAGATCCTCGACAAGCCAGTATGGCGAGATTCCGTTTACGGGAAACCGGCCCTGCTCTACAATTACCGTGCCGGCAATCGAGTCAATACCGGCGCCCTTCACCCAGCGCACAATCTCACCGGCGATGCAAGGAGCCGCAGGGAAAAAGCGGGAACACAGCGTAGGGTCACCGCCACCTGTTATGATGACATTCCCTTGTAGCACACCATTCTCAATATTTCCCG
>CAZIPQ010000031.1:0-4820 GCA_964541165.1 uncultured Muribaculum sp. | reverse complement strand
CCGCCACCTGTTATGATGACATTCCCTTGTAGCACACCATTCTCAATATTTCCCGCCACCGACACTGAGGTCTTAAAGTTGAAATCACTGTCCAGAAGTTTAAATGCCGAGGCTGCCGTGACACACTTCATCACCGAAGCCGGGATAAAGACCTTCGCCTCATTATATGCAACAGTCGTTTTACCGGTACGCAGATCCCGTATGCACACTCCCTGCAGGGCAGCTTCGCTCCCTTTGAATATCACCGGCGCAGCCCCGTAGCCCGACACCGCAACAAGCAGCAATAATATGGCAATCAAATTATATCTCATAGTTATACAAAATTACACAATTAAATATAAACGGGCTTGTCAAATCGGGCAAAAATGGCTAAATTCGTACATATTTTTTATTCACTGTCCTGATGAAATTTACCCCTATTATAATATCTTCGATATTGTGTGGCACAGTGTTGGCGGCTCAGGCTGATCGCCTCGTACTGCTCCACACAAATGACACCCACAGTCAGATAGAACCCAATGATGATAACCTTGGCGGCATACTCCGTCGCAAGGTAGTCATCGACAGCGTTCGTGACGCGGAGCCGAATGTCCTGCTTGTCGACTGCGGCGACATGGTGCAAGGCTCGCTGTATTTCACCCTCTATGGAGGTCAGGCCGAACGCGACATGATGAATGCCCTCGGATATGAGATACAGATACTTGGCAATCATGAGTTTGACAACGGAGTCGATTCGCTGGCCGCAATATGGAGCGGTCTGAATGCCGAGAAGCTTGCCACAAACTATGACATGCGCGGCACAAAACTCGAAAATATGTTCAAGCCGTATACCATACGCCGGTATGGTGACCGCAAGATTGGACTGATGGCAATAAATCTTGATCCGAAAGGCATGATTGCCGATGACAAGTCAACCGGCGTGAAATATCTCGACGCCATAGAAGCCGCCAATTCAATGGCCTGGTATCTGCGCAATATCGAGCATGTCGACGCCGTCATCGCCCTTACGCATGTCGGGTATGATACCGCCAATCCCCCCACTCCGAGCGACACCGATATAGCCGCCGCAAGCCGTGGTATTGACATCATCGTCGGCGGCCACTCCCATACGACTGTCAGCCCTGATGACCGGGATGCTATATACAGGCTGAACGCCGACGGCGATACCGTCATGGTTGTCCAGGCAGGTAGCCGTGGCGTAGCTGTCGGTGAGATTGACATTGATCTTACCACGATGCGCCCGCAATACAGACTGATCAGCATTGACAGCCGCCTTGATGACCGCATCGACAATAACTTGTCGGCTCTGCTTGCACCATATACCGCAGGAGTTGAGCAGCTGCGCACCGCCAAAATCGGCACCATGGCTCAGGAAATGCCGTCAGGAAGCAATCTGCTTACCAACTGGTTAGCCGACGTGATGATGGAGATGGGCAGCGAACTTACCGACCGGCCGATAGACGTGACCCTCATAAACCGAGGAGGCATACGCCGCGGACTCCCCAAGGGCAAGCTGACCAAGGAACTGATCATGACCATGCTGCCGTTTGACAACAAGCTTGTAGTCATGGAGATTTCCGGTGCCGACCTTAAGGAAGCTCTGGACTATATGGCTCAAAAGGGCAACGGCGGCATAAGCAAGGGTTTTGACCGTCACGACATTGACACATCAAAAACATACACCCTGCTTACTATCGACTATCTTGCTACCGGCGGTGACTATCTGCACACCCTCCCCAACGGCACTGTCATCACCCGCAGCCCCGACCGCCTTGACACAACACTTATAAATTATCTTAACCGCAAGAAGGGTAAAACCATCCGTTACAACGACACATCAACACGCCTATGATCACAAAACGCATCCTTGTTCCGATATTGCTTACCGCAATGTCGTTAATTAACGCTGCCGCTGCGGAGCTTTCCATTCTCTCTCAGGCTGACCGTGCGGCATGCGACCGCTGGGTCGATTCAGTGTATTCCACCATGTCACTCAAGCAGCGGGTGGGTCAGCTGTTTGTCCCCAAATTAAATCCCGCCAACGTGGCTACAGCCAAGACCTCGATTGCCCGTCTTATCAATGAATACGGCATCGGAGGTCTGCTGTTCAGCAAAGGAACCATCGAGCAATATGCCGTCCTTACCAACTATGCACAGTCTTTGAGCAAGGTACCGCTGATGATGACGCTTGACGGCGAATGGGGTCTTGCCATGCGCGTCACCGGCGCTCCGAAATTCCCCTACAACATGACCCTCGGCGCCATTGCTGACGACTCGCTTCTCTATGAATATGGCCGCGAAGTGGCCCGTGAATGTGCCGAACTCGGCATAACCGTCAATTTTGCCCCGGTTCTCGATGTCAATTCCAATCCCGCCAACCCGGTGATAGGATACCGTTCATTTGGAGAAAATCCGTCACGTGTGGGCGCACTCGGAACTGCTTATAGCCGCGGCCTTGAAGCTGGCGGCGTTATGGCTGTGGGAAAGCACTTTCCCGGTCATGGAGACACTGACACTGACTCACACAAGGCATTACCGGTCATCAACCACTCAATCGCGCAGCTTGACAGCGTCGATCTGATCCCGTTCCGTCAGTTTATCGATGCAGGAATGGGTGGAATAATGGTAGGACACCTTGATGTGCCGTCACTCGATGCCTCATCTACTCCGGCATCACTGTCATCCGCTATTGTCACGAGGCTGTTGAAAGAAAAAATGGGCTTCGAGGGGATCGTATGGACCGATGGACTGGCCATGAAAGGTGCGGCAGTAGGCAGTGTCAACAACTGCGTGTCGGCGCTTCTGGCCGGCAACGACCTGCTTCTTGAACCGCTGTCGCCGATATCCGACATGAATGCCGTACTTGCCGCGGTAAAGGACGGTACCATTCCCGAAAGCCTCATAGAGCGCAACTGCCGCAAGATGCTTGCATGGAAATATGCCCTCGGTCTACATAAGAAACCGGCCAATATTGCGACAGCAGGCGTAAAAGGCCGCATCGACACTCCTGCAGCACAAGCGCTTATACAGAAGCTGACTGCAGCTTCCGTGATATGCCTCGAAAATGCCGATAATCTGCTGCCGGTCGACATGAGCAAGCAGCCGACCGTGGCAGTGGTCAATATTGGAGAAGCAGCCGACAATACCTTCACCAAATTCTGCCGAAAATATGCCAAAGTCGATGCATACACCACTCCCCTTTCGGCCGCTCAGCTTTCAGCGGTTAAAAAGCATGATATCGTAATCGCAGCCGTTTATGGCAGCAACGCAGCCGCGGTAAGTCAGTACAGGCAGCTGGCAGGTCATGCCGGACTGGTGACCGTATTTTTCATGAACCCTTACAAAACCTCCGGGTTCGCGCCGCTTGGTTCTTCCACGACAATGCTCATCGGAGAGAACACACGGTTGGCACAAGAATATATGGCGCAGGGCATCTTCGGCGGGATCCGTGTAAACGGAGTTATGCCGGTCAATGTCAGCGGCATCGGCAATGTGGGCCAGGGTGTTGGACTGCTTAAGACTGTACTCGGCTATACAACGCCTGAGATTCACGGCATCAGATCATCGGTGATCGACTCCATTGATGCACTTGTCAGCAAAGGACTCGCACAGGGTGCCTTTCCAGGCTGTCAGGTTGTGATAGCCAAAGGCGGTGATATTATCGTGGAAAAAAGCTACGGCTTTACTGACAATACCAAAGCCCACCACGTTACCGACTCCACTATCTACGACATCGCGTCGGTTTCAAAGATTGCCGGCACGTTGCCCGGCCTTATGCTGGCTTACGACAACTCTCTTTTTACCCTTGAAGAGGCTGCCGCAAGCTATATACCGCAGTTGGCCACTGCCGACAAAGGAGATATCACCGTGCGGGAACTGCTGCTGCATGAAAGCGGCATGCCTGCCACAATCAACATTCACCGCATGATCTTTGACCATGACAGCTACAACGGTCGACTGCTTACAAGCCGTATGCGCGCGCCTAATACTATAAAGGTAGCCCGTGGCCTTTACGGCAATACTCAGGCACGTCTGAGAAAAGACCTGACGTCCCACCAGCACTCGCCTCAGTTCTGTTTCAGCATCGCCAAAGGCATATATGCGTGTCCCAATCTGGCCGACACCATCATGGAGCGTATCTATAACGTGGATCGCCGCAAGACCAAAGCCATGCACTATTCTGACCTCAACTTCGCGCTACTGATGCAACTTGAGCAGAATATTACCGGTTTGCCCCACGAGGACTATGTAATGAAAGGAATATGGGGTCCGTTAGGAGCACGCCACACCGGCTATCGTGCTGCCGATCATTTTCCGGTAGCTCAGATTGCTCCGACTGAAAATGACCGTTTCATGCGCAAGCAGATGCTTCAGGGATATGTTCATGACGAACTGGCAGCTTTTTCAGGAGGCGTACAGGGAAATGCCGGACTTTTCTCAACCGCGGCCGAACTCGCCCGCTTAGGCCAGATGTGGCTTAACGGCGGCAACTACGGTTCAAATCAGATAATGAGCGAGGAAACTGTCAGGCTGTTTACGACATCGCGCAGCCTCAACTCACGCCGTCGCCTCGGGTTTGACGGACCGGATGTGGACAATCCCGACAAATCACCGGTCCCTGAACAGGCCTCGGCATCCACCTACGGCCACATCGGCTTCACCGGCACCTGTATATGGATTGATCCGGAGAACGAACTTGTCTATGTATTTCTAAGCAACCGCGTGCATCCCACCCGCGACAACCGTGCATTCAGCAAGCTCAACATCCGCCCTGCCATAATGGAAGCCATCTACAACTCCGCCCTTCCCCACCAATAATC
>CAZIPQ010000030.1:0-19537 GCA_964541165.1 uncultured Muribaculum sp. | reverse complement strand
CTTTTTTAACTAAAACCACCAATAGGCCGTGCCGACATAAATTCTGACTCTTAAAAGTCGAGCGCGTCACCCCCTTGGTCACCATCTTACGATCCAATTTTGACTATTGTCAGGAAGCTGCCGGAGCAATCTATGGAAACCGATATAAAAAAACGGGTCATAATTGTCATGACCCGTAATAAATCAACGATGTGTGTCAAAAAGTGATCATAGATTAGATAGTATATCGTTATGATTGCATATCAGCGGAAGTCTTTCAGTGTCTTTTGCAAGCGCTGACGTGCAAAAAATATTCGGCTTTTTATCGTGCCGAGTGGCAGGTGCATGTACTCGGCAATTTCATTATATCTGTATCCGGCAAGATGCATGGAGAGCGGTATCCGGTAAGCGTCGCTGAATGCATTTACCGCAGCCTGAATCTCGTGGGCTGCATAAGCTCCCTCCGGAGTTGCAAAACCCGAGTCCTGTGACTGGTTAAGCTGGTAGAGATCCTCGCTCTGGTCAATTACCGTGGCCGAACGGACAGTCTTACGGTAATTATTGATGAAGATGTTCCGCATTATTGTAAACACCCAACCCTTGAAATTAGTTTCCTCTGTGTATTTTTCCTGATTGTCAAGGGCCTTTAGCGTAGTATCCTGCAGCAGATCATACGCGTCATCTCGGTTGGCTGTCAAGGTATAGGCAAAGTTCAACAAATTACCCTGGAGAGCGATGAGTTTGTTCTGGAATTGAGGTGTTGCCATAATAGTAAATAATTAATAGATTTTAACGTTGTGTCATATAATATACAAACACATTACGAAATAGTTACGCCGCTAAGCTACGAATTATATTTTACCCCACAATAGAATTTTGGTTTTATTTGCTTATTACCATCTGTTTTAACCTTAGTTGAATATTAATAGAAAGAATTTTAGATAAATAAACTTTATTTTATATCGGAAAAATCAGTGCTGTGCGATAGAAAACTCGTGATGAAAGAAGGGTGAAAGATAATGTTGTCAGTTAAAATTTGTAACTTTGTACTTGTACATAATACCCAATACAATTATGAGAACCTGGACTACTATCAAGGAATACACCGACATACTTTTTGAGCAGTATGGCGGTATTGCAAAAATAACTATCAATCGTCCGGAAGTGTATAATGCTTTCCGTCCGCAGACCAACTTTGAAATGCTCGATGCCATGGCTATATGCCGTGAGCGTGCCGACATCGGTGTGATAATACTGACCGGTACCGGTGACAAGGCTTTCTGTTCGGGTGGCGACCAGAAGGTGAAGGGTGTAGGCGGATATATCGACTCCAACGGTGTGCCGCGTCTTAACGTTCTTGATCTTCATAAAGCGATCCGTTCAATCCCGAAACCGGTCATAGCCATGGTCAACGGTTATGCAATAGGTGGCGGTAACGTACTTCAGGTGGTATGTGACCTGACAATTGCATCGGAGAATGCACGTTTCGGTCAGACTGGGCCTAAAGTCGGTAGCTTTGATGCAGGCTTCGGATCATCTTATCTTGCCCGTTGCGTAGGACAGAAGAAAGCCCGCGAGATATGGTTCCTGTGTCGCCAGTACACCGCTGCCGAAGCCGAGGCCATGGGCATGGTAAATAAGGTAGTGCCTCTGGAGCGTCTTGAGGATGAGACCGTGGAGTGGTGTGAGACTATACTGAAACGCAGTCCGATGGCCATCCGCATGATAAAGCGTGCCCTCAATGCCGAGCTCGACGGTCAGCGAGGCCTTATGGAATTTGCCGGTGATGCCACGCTGATGTATTATCTTATGGACGAGGCCCAGGAGGGTAAAAACGCATTCCTTGAGAAGCGCGATCCTGACTTCGGCCAGTTCCCGAAATTCCCGGGTTGATGCTGCGGGCTGAATATTATCCATATACACTGCATTTCAGGCAACCGGCCACTACATCGCGTAACACCCTGCACCATAGACTCACCTATTATTTAAAGGTATGGGACGATGATGCTCCGCAGATATATGGCCTGGGTGAATGTGCGCTTTTTAAAGGGCTGGGCGACGATGACCGTCCGGACTATGAGGAGCGGCTTGCCGCGTTGTGCCGTGACATAAATGACAATCCGACGTCAGAATACACATCACAGCGTTTCGGCCTTGAGATGGCTCTGCGTGATCTTGCCAATGGCGGCCGACGTATCTTATGGCCCGGTGCCTGGACAGCCGGTGAGTACGGAATAAAGATCAATGGCCTGATATGGATGGGGAGTGCCGAGGAGATGCGTGCGAGGATCGATGAGAAACTCAATGCCGGTTTCGATTGTCTTAAATTGAAAATCGGCGGCATCAATTTTAATCATGAAGTTGAGCTTCTCGATTACATACGCCGGCATTTCAGCCCTGAGCGGCTTGAGATAAGGCTTGATGCCAACGGATCGTTTACACCCGACAATGCCATGACCCGGTTGGAACGACTGGCTGCTTATCATATTCACTCGATTGAACAGCCGTTGGCACCGCGTCAATGGCCCGCTATGGCGCGGATATGCCGTGAATCCCCGATACCGGTTGCGCTTGACGAGGAACTTATCGGTGTGAATGACGACCGCTTCAGGAATGAATTGCTTGACGAGCTGCATCCGGCTTACCTTATACTGAAACCGTCGTTGTGCGGTGGCTTCAGTGATGCCGACAGATGGATAGCTGCAGCCGTGGAACATGGTGTCGGATGGTGGGCCACTTCGGCGCTTGAGTCAAATGTGGGCCTGAATGCCATAGCGCAATGGGCTGCGAGCCACAACCCCGTGATGCCTCAGGGACTCGGTACCGGCGGACTGTATACCAACAACATCCCTTCGCCGCTATTTCTTAAAAGTGACAGACTTTACTATGATCCTGCTGAATCATGGATGACGGATCTGATTTTCTGACTGAGTGGCGGTCCTCTAAAGAGTGGGTGACGGCCCATACGTCAGGCACAACTGGCGTTCCCAAGGAGATACGCCTGCTGAAACGCGACATGATTGCATCGGCTGAGGCGACATGTGCCTTTTTCGGCATTGACAGCCGAAGCGTGCTTCTGTCGCCGCTGTCTACCGATTATATAGCCGGCAAAATGATGGTGGTGCGTGCCGAGATAAGCGGAGCTACACTTATTCAGGAAACGCCGTCAATGCGACCCCTGAGCCAAGACTACGGCTGTGATATTGATTTGCTCCCGGTAGTGCCAGCTCAGTTGGCTGCGCTGCTCGATAATCCAATGTTGGCCCGCGTGCGCAATCTTCTCGTCGGAGGCGGAGCGATAGATCCCGTCATGGAAGATCGCCTGCGTGATCTTGACGGTGTAAAGGTATATGTGTCTTACGGCATGACTGAAACCTGCAGCCATATTGCATTACGGGACGTAACAGCCGGCCACGATTATTATGTCACGCTGCCGGGTATTACGGTGGAAAGCGATGACCGCGGATGCCTTGTGGCGCGATTGCCGCATTTTTCGATAGGGGAGGTGGTCACCAATGATGTGGTTGAAATATTGGATGAGCATCGCTTCAGGTGGCTTGGCCGTGTGGATAACGTGATCAACTCAGGCGGGGTAAAGCTGCACCCCGAGATTATAGAGCGCCGGCTTGCGGGAATAGTTGACGCTGATTTTTTCGTAACCGGCCGGCCGAGTGAGCGCTGGGGTGAAGAGCTCGTCATGTATGTCGAAGGGGAATGTGACGCGGAAGATGTCATAGAAAAGGCACGCCTCCGGGTGGACCGGTTCAGCGTGCCTAAAGAGGTAATATGTGTGAGGCGGTTTGACAGGACAAATTCCGGTAAGGTAATCCGCCGCCTGTATTGATCAGCCGAATTTGGATATCTTGCGGAGGGCTGGTTCGTTCATTATCTTGATGCGTCGGCCGTCGACGATCAGGAGTTTCTCGGTTACAAATCCTGACAGTGTGCGGATGGCATTGGAGGTTGTCATGTTTGACAGATTGGCCAGATCCTCACGGGCCATGTATATTTTCAGTGTTGCATTGTCATCCTCATATCCGTAACTTTCGCGCAGTGCGATAAGAGCTTCCGCAAGACGTCCGCGTATATGTTTCTGAGTAAGATTGACAACTTTGGTATCGCTGCCGCCGAGATTTCGTGACAGTTCGTGGATAAAGAACCATGCAAGCGAGTTATTGTTGTGGATGAGCTCCTCGACTACTGTCATCGGTATAGAACCGAGTACTGACGGCTCGAATGCGGCGGCGGTGGAAATATATTTCTCGCCTGCAAAATAGGCACGGTAGCCGAAATACTGTACTGGGCGTATGAGACGCAATATCTGCTGGCGTCCGCCGATACCGTCCTTGTACAGTTTTACCTTACCCTTGAGCAGGCACCACAGAAATTCGGGTTCTTCGTCCTCGGCATAAATTATCTGATTCTTTTTGAAATTATGTGTGGTGAAATTTTCCGTAATCTTCCGTTTTTCATCACCCTTAAGTGTCGACCAGATATCCGCCAAGTCTTCCTGAATTACTCTTTCTAACGTACTCTTCTTTATCATTATAATAAGTACACTTTCAAACTGTGTTATATAACATTGCTGCAAAAATAGTAATTATTAGTGGAGTAAAGACAATTTTGAGGTAAAAAAATCTCGGATAATACAATTTTTGCACAAATTGTCGTATCTTTGTAGGTGAAATTTCACGTATCGTATAAACCAATCTTTAAAACGAACATAATTACACTAACATGAACAGCAAGTCATGCTATTCAGTCGCGCTGGCTGCGGCAGTGCTCCTTACCGGTTGCGGCAAAAAAATGAATCAGTTTAAGGCTGATTATTTCACAGTCAATCCCAATCCTCTTGAAGTAGTAGGTGAGAAGGTTCCCGCAACTGTTACCGGCGGTATCCCGGCCAAGTTCTTCCAGAAGAATGCTGAGGTTACAGTTACTCCCTATCTGGAGTATAACGGTATCGAGGTTGCTTCGGCTCCCTATACTTTCCAGGGCGAGAAGGTACGCGGCAATAACCCCGTCGTAAGTTACGAGCGCGGCGGTTCGGTTACTATCCCCGTTCAATATGTCTATACCCCCGAGATGCAGAAGAGCGTGCTCTCGCTGGCCTTTACTGTAAAGCAGGGCAAGAAGCAGTATGCTCTGCCCCGTGTCAATGTGGCTACCGGTGTTATCGCTACCGCAGCTCTCGCTACCGCAGCTTCAGTACATCCCGCTATCGGAGCCGACAAGTTCCAGCGTGTGATTAACGAGAAGTTTGACGCCGATATCAAGTTCCTCATCAACCAGGCCAATATCCGTGACGGCGAGCTCCGCTCACAGCAGATAAAGGATCTCCACAGTGAGCTCCAGAAGGCCAATGACGACGGCCGCCGCGAGATCAAGGAGATCAACGTGACCTCTTATGCCTCGCCTGACGGTGGTTTGAAGCTCAACACCACTCTCGCTGAGAACCGTGAGAAAAACACAGTAAACTATGTCGAGGGTCAGCTTAAGAAGGATCATATCTCTGAATTCGGTGAACTTACCGCCAATTTCACTCCTCAGGACTGGGAAGGCTTCAGAAAGCTCGTTTCTGCCAGCAATATCCAGGACAAGGAGCTTATCCTGAGCGTACTGTCAATGTACAAGGATCCCGAGCAGCGTGAGCGTGAGATCCGTAACCTGTCATCAGTATTTGACCAGCTTGCCGAGGAGATTCTGCCTCAGCTGCGCTATTCACGTATCACAGCCTCTATCGATGTGATCGGCAAGAGCGATGAGGAGATCATGAATATCTTCTCGATGAATCCAAAGGCTCTTTCGGTTGACGAGCTCCTTTATGCCGCCACCCTGACCGATGACAATGACAAGAAGATCCATATCTATGATACAGCCGCCAGCATCTATCCCGATGACTACCGTCCTATCAACAACCTCGGTATGTGCCAGTACATCGATGAGGATTATGATGCCGCCCTCGCTTGCTTCCAGCAGGCAGCCAAGCTTGCTCCTGAAAGCGGTGAGGCTCAGATGAACCTCGGCCTTGTATCGATGCTCAACGGCAACTACAAGGATGCCACTTCAAAGTTTGGTAACGCAGCAGGTGTTCCCGCTCTCGCAGATGCACTCGGTGTATATTATCTGAAGCAGGGTGACTATACTTCGGCTATCCGTGCATTCGGTGACAGCAAGAGCAACAATGCCGCTCTCGCCCAGATCCTGAACAAGGACTATGCCAAGGCTAAGACCACTCTCGGCGGTATAGATTATCCTGATGCCACTACATATTATATAGCAGCTGTTCTCGGTGCACGCACCAACAATAGCGACATGGTATATAACAACCTCCGTGAGTCTATTAAGATGGATAAGTCGATGGCTGACCGCGCCAAAAACGATCTTGAGTTCTCTCGCTTTAATCTCAGCAGTCTGCTGCGTTGATTGACAATTAAACAGTAATAATTATAACAGAGCGGGTCCTCTATCGGGGATCCGCTCTTATTTTTAATGAGTTCGGAACGTTATTATAAGCAGTAATTGAATAATTCTGTGTATATTTGCCATGGTAAAATCATATTTCGAAAAACGCAATGAATAAGATTTTAGAGAAAGAGCATTTCTCGGAAAAAGTAGTCAAGCTTGTCGTGGAGGCTCCGGAGATAGCCAAGTCGCGCAAAGCTGGTCATTTTGTGATTGTGAGAGCATGTGAGCATGGCGAACGTATTCCGCTTACCATAGCCGATGCCGATATAAAGCGCGGCACCATCACTCTTGTGGTGCAGAATGTAGGTGTGTCTACCGCAAAGATCTGTGCTCTCAATGAGGGCGAATATCTGACCGATGTAGTAGGTCCTCTTGGTCAGGCCACACACATAGCCAAGGTCGGTACGGTTGTATGTTCCGGTGGTGGAGTAGGTGTGGCTCCGCTGCTGCCTATCATCAAGGCCATGAAGCAGGCCGGCAACAAGGTGATATCAGTGCTTGCTGCCCGCACAAAGGATCTTATAATACTTGAAGATCAGGTGCGTGAATATTCAGATGAGGTCATCATCATGACCGACGACGGATCGTATGGCAATAAGGGACTTGTCACCGAGGGAATCGAGAGCGTGATCAAGCGTGAGCCGGTTGATCTGGTGGTTACTATCGGTCCTGCGATAATGATGAAGTTTGTAGCGCTTCTGACCAAGAAGTATGAGCTGCCTACCATGTGTTCGCTCAATACTATTATGGTCGACGGTACCGGTATGTGCGGTGCATGTCGTGTCACAGTTGACGGCAAGACTCGTTTCGTATGCATTGACGGTCCTGAGTTTGATGCCCATAAAGTTGATTTTGACGAAATGATGATGCGCCTGCGCTCATATAAATAAGAAACTGAAATCTTACGTTACGATGAATAACAATGAAGCAACTTCAGCTCCGCGCAATGCAGAATGGCGCGAGGAGCTGCGTAAGTCAAAGTCGGCTAAAGAGCGCACCTCTATACCGCGTGTGAAAATGCCCGAACTTGATCCCGCCTATCGTGTGACCTGCAATGATGAGGTCAATCAGGGCCTTTCCGCAGAACAGGCCGTTGTCGAGGCTACCCGTTGTATGGACTGCCCCGAACCGTTATGTATGACAGGATGTCCGGTGAGCATCAATATCCCCGGATTTATTAAAAATATCGAGCGCGGCAACTTTAATGAGGCAGCCCGCGTGCTCAAGGAGACCAGCGCCCTGCCTGCCGTGTGTGGCCGTGTATGCCCTCAGGAGAAGCAGTGTGAGAGCCGCTGTGTGTATCACAAGATGAAAAAGCAGCCGGTGGCTATCGGCTATCTGGAGCGTTTTGCCGCTGATTTCAGTCGTCTTTCCGGAGAGGGTGCCGATGTTCCCGCTGTCGAGAGCAACGGCATCAAGATCGCTGTGGTTGGTTCCGGTCCTGCCGGTCTTTCATTTGCCGGCGACATGGCCCGTCGCGGATATGATGTGACCGTATTCGAGGCACTGCACCAGATAGGTGGCGTGCTGAAATATGGTATTCCTGAATTCCGCCTTCCCAACGAGGTTGTCGATGTGGAGATCGAGGCGCTTGCACGTCTTGGCGTTAAGTTTGTCAACGATTGCGTGATAGGCAAGACACTCAGCTATGATGACCTGCATGAAATGGGCTTCAAGGGCATTTTTGTAGGTTCAGGAGCCGGACTGCCGCGTTTCATGGGTATTCCGGGTGAGAATTATATTGGTGTGATGTCATGCAATGAATATCTTACCCGTATCAATCTTATGGGTGCAGGTCGTCCGGGCTATGACACCCCGGTACAGCGTGGCAAGCATGTAGCAGTTATCGGCGGCGGCAATACAGCTATGGATGCCGTGCGTACGGCCCGCCGTATGGGTGCCGAGCGTGCCATGATCGTGTATCGCCGTAGCGAGGAGGAGATGCCCGCACGCGTCGAGGAGGTAAAACATGCCAAGGAAGAGGGTGTGGAATTTCTTACACTCCACAATCCTATTGAATATCTCGCCGATGAAAATGGCCGTGTGACCACGATGCGCCTGCAAAAGATGGAGCTTGGTGAGCCTGACGAGTCAGGACGCCGTTCGCCGGTTCCTGTCGAGGGTGCTATTATAGATGTTCCTGTTGATGAAGTGATTGTTAGCGTCGGTGTGTCGCCTAATCCACTTATACCTAATGCTATAAGCGAACTTGAGGTGTCGCGTCGCGGTACAATTGTAGTCAATGAGGATACCCTGCGCTCATCAGTTCCTGACATATATGCCGGAGGTGACATCGTGCGTGGCGGAGCCACCGTAATCCTCGCTATGGGTGACGGCCGACGGGCTGCTGCCGCTATGGCTGAGAGCCTGAATAAATAATTAGAATAAGTTTGAACCTATTTGAACTACCCGAACTGTTGCAATTTTGCAGTTCGGGTAGTACTTTTGTATAATAAAATCATTTTACCGATTATCACATGATAAGGAAACTCGTTTATTCGGCACTCATTGTAATGAGTCTGACCGGTCTCGCCGCATGTTCCGGTGATCCTGACCAGTCTGACCCGCCTGTGATTCCGTCACCTGGTCCGGGTGGTGATGTCACACCGCCTTCTGCTGATAAACTGGAGATTAAAATCAATCCGTCGTTAAGCGATTCCCGAGCTACTGATACCGGTTTCGAAAATGGCGATAATATCGGTCTGTTTGTGGTAAATTACAATGGATCGGAGCCCGGTACATTAAAAGATACCGGTAACCATGTCGACAATATGCGCTTCACCTATTCCGGTACATGGACTCCATATAGCCCCGTGTATTGGAAAGATGATGAGGTTCACGCTGACTGTTACATTCATTATCCCTACGTATCATCGCCCTCTGTATCTGCCTGTCCGGTAGAGGTAAAGGCTGACCAGAGCAGCGAGAGCAACTATAAGATGTCGGATTTCCTCTGGGGTGTTGCCCGCAATGTGGCGCCTACGGCTTCGGCCATAAACATACCGGCATCACATGTCATGAGCCGCATCAGTATTACAGTATCGGCCGGCAGCGGTTTTACCAAGGAGAGTCTGGCAGCCGCCACGGTGAGTGTGCGTGTCAACGGCTTACAGTGTAAGTCGACCGTGAATCTTGCCGACGGAACGGTTGCTCCTTCAGGTGACCGCGTATCGGTCACACCGTTAAAGAAAGATGATGCCTATATGGCTATAATTGTACCCCAGACTGTACAGGAGGGTAATCTTATCACCGTTACTGTCAATGGCAGTGATTTCAATCTTAAGAAAGGATTTACATTTGAGAGTGGCAAGAGTCATGACTTCAATGTAGTTGTAGGCAAAACTTCCGACGGTGTAAATGTGAATATCACCCCATGGGAGAACGATGGTACCGATAACGGCGGTACTGCTGAATAAATTGGTTAGTCAATATGAAATACATTAAATATCTACATACAGCCATCATATCGTCGGCCCTGATGTTCTCGGGGTGTAGCGATGATTTGCAGACTCCCGTTGTTCCCGAGGAGGAGAGTAAACCTATTACTCTTGCCGGAGAGATCACTCAGGAGGCAGTTAGCCGTGCCAATGACAGCGGCTTTGCCGACGGTGATGTAATGGGCGTATATATCGTGGATTACGAGGGAGAAAATCCCGGTAAACTACTTTCTAAAGGAAATCGTGGAGACAATGTGCGTCACACGTTTGATGAAAAATCGTATAAATGGACTTCTGCGTATGATCTATATTGGAAAGACAAGCATACACGCATAGATGTCTATGGCTATTATCCATGTGGATCTCCTGAAAATGTCAATGAATATCCGTTTACCGTACAAGCCGACCAAAGCCGGACTTATGATGACGGCTCTATGGGCAATTATGAGGCGTCAGACTTTCTCTGGGGCAAGGTGTCGGGAGTGGAGCCCACGACCAATGTGATCCGTCTGCCACTGTCTCACCGCATGGCAAATGCGCGTGTCACCCTTATCGAAGGAGAGGGCTTTGGCGAGGATGAATGGGCGCGTACCGAAAAGCAGGTATTGGTTACCAATACTATTCACGATGCAGTCATTGACCTCAATACTTGCAAAATAACTCCGTCAGGAAGTGTCAGCCCAAGATCCATCATCCCGTCAAAAGTGGGTGATGAATGGCGTGCCATTGTGGTTCCGCAGACTGTTCCGACAGGAAAAGATCTTTTCAATATCACCATAGACGGTATTCCGTATAAGTTCTCAAAAAATGAGGACTTCACGTACGTGTCCGGGAAAATGAATAATTTCAGTATTCGTGTCGACAAGAAGACACCTACCGGCCAATACACTCTTACCCTTGTCAGCGAGAGTATTACCGCATGGGAAAATGATCTTGTCAGTCACGATGCCACTTCCAAGGAGTATGTGATAATCAATTCAACTCCCGGTGGCCTCAAAGATGCCATTAAAGATGCCGGCAAGGACTATAGAAAAGTCAAAAATCTCAAGATTACCGGAGAAATTAATGCCCGTGACTTTTACTTCATGTGTGACTCCATGGATGTGCTTCAGGCGTTGAATCTTAAGGAAGTCAAAATCAAGGCTTGTGAAAGAGATGAAAAATACGGTGTAGTATGTAAGGAGGATCAGATACCGGCGAGGGCATTTAATTATAGCGCGTCGGCTAAATTGAGTCTGACAAGAGTGATTCTTCCCGACAGGCTTACCTCAATAGGAGCCCGGGCATTTTATGGCTGCCGTAATCTGACCGGTTCCCTGATAATACCTGAGGGTGTCGTGGATATTCAGATGGGCGCCTTTTATCAATGTAAATCTCTCACGGGTTCACTCTCCTTACCGACAACACTCCGTTATATAGGCACCTACCAGAATGATGGGACCGGTGAGATCGAGCTTATCAAGGATGAAGGTCTTGATTATTATAACGGTGTCTTTTCAGAGTGCGGTTTTACATGTGAACTTGTAATTCCTGACGGTGTCGAGATTATCCGCGGCTATGCATTTGAAAGATGTACAGGCTTTTACGGTAGTTTGCGCTTGCCGGAAAAACTCAAGAAAATAGGTGAGCGTGCATTCTTTTTGGATAGGAATTTTTCAGGTTCGCTTGAAATTCCTCAAGGTGTCACCGAGATTCATGGTGAAACATTTGCCGATTGCGGTTTTGACGGATCACTACTCCTTCATGACGGCATCATGACTATAGGTTCATCAGCTTTCAGCGGCTGTCATTTCAAAGGAGAACTTGTACTCCCGAAAAGTCTTACGGTCATTCAAGATAATGTTTTCTACAGCTGCGACTTCTCAGGAGAACTGATACTTCCTAAAAGCCTTGTGACCATTGGAGACCGGGCGTTTGCTTACAATTGGCGACTTATGGGAACATTGGAGTTTAGTGAAGGACTCCTGACTATAGGGGCCGGCGCATTTGCTCACTGCCGCAGTATCGAGGGATTGGTTTTCCCCGAAAGTCTCGAGAATATCCGGTACGATGCAGGTTATGGCGATGAAGGCGGTGCGTTTCAGAACTGTTTTGGAATTGGCAAGATTGTGAACAAGAGTACGATACCGCCGTATGTGCAGGTCGGGGCATTTGACGGAGTCGCTAAGGATAATTTCACTCTTGAAGTACCTGAATCGGCTATCGTCCAATATCAGACAGCTGTCGGGTGGAGTGATTTCAAGCGTATTTCAGCTCACCATGAGCTTGTGTGCCGTCCGTCGGTGGCGTGTGCTCTCAGTACCGAGCATAAGCAGACACTCATCGTGGATGCCGAGGGTGAATGGTCGCTCGCCTCAAAGCCTGACTGGTGTGAGCTTTCGCAGACGTCAGGTAACAAGAAAAGCGAAATTACCCTGACCATAAGAAGCCTGGCTTCAACGACCGATACCCGTGAAGGTGACATCGTATTCCGGCTTAAGGACAAGGACTATACTCACAGCTGTCATGTGACGCAATACGGCTATGAATATGGTGAAGATCAGTATCTCACGCTTCAAAAGGCGACTAAAGGTAACAACGGAGGCATCAATATCGTAATAATCGGCGACGGATATAATGCCGAGAATATCGCTTCCGGTTCTTATCTCACGGATATGAAGGAGCAGGTTGAGCACTTCTTCGGCATCGAGCCTTATACAACCTATCGGGATTATTTCAATGTCTACACGGCTTTCCCGCTATCTACTGAAACCGGTGTGGGTACAGTGAATACAATACGTTACAACCGCTTCAATACCACCTATACCGGCGGTGTAGGTCTGAAATGTGATTACGATGAGGTGTTTGATTATGCGCTCAATGCACCTACCGTCAATAAGGATAATCTTGACCAGACACTTATCATAGTGGTTCCTAACAGCACCGACTACGGTGGTATCTGCCAGATGTGGGCGTCAGGAGCGGCGATAGCATTCTGTCCCAAGAGCGATTATGGCTACCCGATGGACTCTCGAGGCGTGATACAGCATGAAGCAGGAGGCCACGGCTTCGGCAAGCTCGGTGATGAGTACATATATCACAATGCCTTCATTGATTTCTGTAACTGTCTATGCTGCGGACATGTCTTTGAATTCAACTGGGCTAAATCGCTCGGATGGTATGATAATCTGGAGCTTACCGGCAAGATGCACACGGTAGGGTGGAGTCACCTTATTTTTGATCCACGCTACAGCGACATCGTTGACATCTATGAAGGAGGCTATATGCACAACCGCGGTGTATTCCGGTCGGAGCAGAACAGCTGTATGAACAACGACATCCCGTATTACAGCACGATAAGCCGCGAGAGCATAGTGAAGCGCATCAAGCGTTATGCCGGCGAAGAGTATAGTTTTGAGGATTTTGTAGCCAATGACAAGCGTGAAAGCCCGGCGGTATCCCGTACGGCCGATATGTCGGTGGGCAATGTTGTCAACCGAAGTATGCCTCCGGTAATCCATAAGGGAAGCCCGCTGCAGAACCGGAAAAAGTCAAAGAGATGATAATAAGACATCAAGCGAAAAAATGTAGGATAATGAAACATAATATTATATTCAAATTTGCTGTTACCCTGTTGTCGCTCGGAGTTTGGTCCTGTTCTCAGGATGGCCCTGAGACAGAGACTCCGGCCGACAATTCCCTGATGGAAATGGCATTCACGTTCAGTCATCCGTCACAGTCGCGTGTATCGGGTCAGGCATTTGAATCCGGTGATAAGCTGAGCCTGTATGTGGCTGAAGCCGACAAGGTACTGGAGATTGCCGGCAATACCGTGAACAACGAGTCACTGACTTTTGACGGCAAGTCATGGAGCGCAGCACGCAAGCTGTACTGGGATAACGGTACTTATAATGCATACGCCTGTTATCCCTATCAGGCAGGTGTAAACTCGGTCTCCGACTATATGTTTGAAGTGAAAACCAATCAGAATGAGTCGGCATCGGCCGGGGGAGCGTCGCCTTACGAGCAATCAGACTTCCTGTATGCATCAGCTAAAAACATTGTGGCATCTACTGATCCTGTCAGCATGACTTTCAGCCATATAATGAGCAAGATTACGGTGAGGCTGATCAAAGGTGAGGATTATGAGGGTGAGCTGCCAAAGGATGCCACAGTGATTATTCACAATACCGTGGTCCAGGCGACGATCGACCTTGCTGCCGGAGTGGCCACCCGTTACGGCCACGGAAGTGCAAAAAGCATCACCGCGCGGCAGGATGGTCCGATTGAGTATTCTGCGATCATTGTGCCTCAGCGCTTGCAGACCAGGGTGCCTCTCGTTGAGGTCATAGCCAACGGAGTGTCATTTATGTTTGACAGTAAATTTCTTTTCAAGCCCGGAGTACAGCATATCGTGAACCTGGTGCTGGATCGAAATCCCGAGGAGGTCAAGATAGAAATAGGTGGTGAACTCACTAACTGGAACTAACTTAATGGCTGGAAAAACAAGAATTGTAAATATCTCGTTACTGATACTATGTAGCACATTTGTCGGAATGGCTGTCTGGATTCTCAGGCAGCCTTCAACGCTTATACTGACCGGTGATGCCGAGATATCGGAACGGGAGGAAAATACTGATACCGTGTCTGCAGAAATCGTAGCTGACAGCATGGCTGTCGTTAGCGTTGTGCCGACCGCTCCCGAGACACAGCCAGACCTGAAAACTCTTCCGGCTACTTCGTATAAGGATATTCCATCGACTACTCTGAGTAAGGCTGACCTGAAGTCGATGATCGGTGACCATCCGTTTGCCAAGGAGGCTGCGAAGGTGATTAGCGGCCGTCTTGAAGAGTCGGATTCAATGAGCCGCCGGAGCATCCTGAATTATTGTGAGCACCTAAGGACCGCTTACACGACCAAGGATATTGACTTCATCAGGCAGGTGTTCAGTGATGATGCCCTGATAATAGTGGGCCATACTGTAAAATCGGGTAAGACCAGTGATCTTATTGCCGGCGCGAGTGACAATGTACGTTACAGTGTCCGGACTAAGGACGCCTATATAAGCCGCCTGGCCGAGGTTTTTGCTGCAAATAAGAAAATAGATATCAGGTTTTCGGACTTCCGTATCATGCGCCATCCGTCGATAGAGGGAATATACGGGGTGACACTGCGGCAGAAATATACCTCCAACATGTACGGTGACGAGGGATATCTATTTTTACTGTGGGACTTCCGGAATGCCTCCATGCCTCAGATACATGTGCGTACATGGCAGCTTTCCGACAATATTACCGATGCCGATGACCTGATTGGTCTGGGTGATTTCAACCTTCAATAAAGTTTCTGAGATGAACCGTTTACGTGCTATCTTCATCTTTCAGGCGGTTGTCGCCGCTTTACTGTTCAGCGGGCAGCGGGCTATGGCGCAGAAGTTTTCTGTGGCAGGCTTCCGCATGTTGCCAAACGACGTCACAGCGTTTATCAATCCGGTGAAGGATCTCAATGATGAGGACTGTGCCCTGATCAAGGTGATCGCGGGACCTGAATTTGCATTCTCGACCCCATTAGGCATCATTAAGCGCGTTGACAATACCGGTGAGATATGGCTCTATATACCGCGCAATTCGAAGAAAGTCACCCTAAAGCATCCGCAGTGGGGTGTATTGCGCGACTACCGTTTTCCGCTGAAGATTGACAGCCACATGACCTATGAGCTGAAGATCGACGAGCCGCTTTCGATACCGGTCATGGCTTCGGCAACACCACAGATCACCACCCTGCGCGACACGGTTGTGATTACCCACACCGATACACTTGTCCTGCAGCCTGTGCGCAAGACTTATCCACTGGAATTTATCGCCGGAGCCGGAGCTATGTTTGGCGGCAGCGCAAAGACGCTCGCTCCGGGTGTATTTGTAGCTGCGATGAAGCGTCACGGTGCTTTCCTGCACCTCATGTCTGACTTCAGCAGCGTGGGTGATTGTGTATCTAATTGCGATAAGGACGGTAGTGTGAATGGTCACCTGCCGTATTATTCGGGTAGAAAGCGCCATGACTTTTTGATGGTAAATGCCGGTGCTACCCACCGTCTTTCCGATTTTTTTACTATATTTGAAGGTATCGGCTACAGCAGGACAACAGTAGCATGGCAACTTGCCGATTCAGAAGGGGGCGGTTACGTGCGCAATGATCATTATTCCAGCAAAGGACTCTCGATGGAGGCCGGAGTGATGGTGAACATACGTAAATTCAAGATTATCGCGTCGGCAGCTACCATAAAGGGCCGGCAGTGGTATGGCTCGCTGGGTATAGGTATTACGATAGGAAAATGAATATGCGCAGATATATCCACATATTTTCGTGTATGCTCGTTACAGCAGTCATATTTGTTGTGACGGGCTGCTCCGGTGCTGACAGCCCGAACAATCTTGAGCCTGTGATCACTGTCACGGAGGCTACCGATGTGACCCGTACCGAGGCGACGTTATCAGCTCGTATTGAAAAGCACGGAACCGTAGATCTGGCATATATTCACTTTGTGTATGGCGTAGATGGCAGTGACGGTATCAAATCAGCCAATCTTACGCCTGTCGACGGCGGGATTTCACTCAATCTGACCGACCTATTGCCCGGTACCACATATTTTTATTATGCCGAGGGGGGAACCACCACCGCTACCGTCCGGTCGGAACGGATGAGTTTTACCACTGTCCCCAATGATCTTCCGTCAATTTCAGAGGCAAAAATGTTGTCGAGCGGACCTGTGGGGCTGATCGTTGAATTTGAGATTACCGACGATGGGGGAGAGGCGCTTCTTGACGCGGGATGTGAGATCCGTAACACCGCAGCCAATACTGTCACAAGAATTAATCTTACTCCTGATGCGCTGAAAGAGGGTGTGCATCGCCAGCGTATTACCGGCCTGTCGGTTCTCACTGAATATGTCATCACGCCTTTTGCCGTCAACTCGATCGGCGAAGCAAAAGGTGAAGCGCTGACATACACCACGCGTAACTCTATCGTGCTCACCGAGGGAGGTTCGCTGCCGCTGATATTCGCTGACACTCAGGTGGACATTGAGTCCATGGTGGTGTCGGGAGAAATGAACGGCGATGATTTCCGGTTCCTGCGTCGTGCATTGTCGGCTCCGATACTGCCCGGCGAGACGAAGATGGTGTCGCGGGTCACGGAAGTGGATCTGGCTGATGTGAATATTGTAGGAGGGGGCGGGTCGTATGACGGAGCCCGGTTTACTTCACCTGATACGTTAAGCACCGGCATTTTTGCCGATTGCACGGCTTTGCACCGTCTTGTGCTTCCGGCATCGGCGACGGTACTTATGCGTGATGCCCTGGCTAATTGTACTTCATTGAAGTCACTGACCATACCAGCCGGTATAAAGCAGCTGCTTCCTTCATCGGGATGCACGTCGCTCGAAACTATAGAAGTATCGGCGGCTAATGACAATTATAAGAGTCATGAGGGAGTGCTGTTTAATCATGGACTGACTGAAATATTGTGGTTCCCGGTCGGTAAGAAGGGCGCGTTTACATTGCCTGCCTCAGTAACATCAATAGCTGAAAGTGCCTTCAAAGGTACCGCCATCACGTCACTGACCATTCCGGATAATGTAAAGACAATAGCCCGCGGGGCATTTTCAGGATCAGTGCTCGAGGAGATCGTGCTGCCTGATATAGTTACCAATGTCTCGGAAGGTATGTTTCAGAATTGTTCCAGCCTCAGGACTGTGCGCCTCGGACGCGATGTCAATTTCATAGGCGACTATGTGGTTGACGGATGTCCGCTCGAGCGACTTTATATAAATGCCGTGGTTCCTCCGGTTGTATCTGAGGCGGCATTTCCTGCGCGTGACTATGATATATTCCGCAAATGTACGCTCCATGTGCCCGAAGTTTCATTGATGATCTACCGTAATCATGACGCATGGGGTAAATTTGAGAATATAAGAGGTATTTAAATCAGGCTGCTTAATTGAATATGAAAGATAGTATATCAAGACCATCTGCTGATGAGGAAAATTCCGATTTTACAGGATCGTTGAATGAGAGTACACCGCTTGACTTCGGTAATTTCTCGTCTGACAGATTCTGCAATATCGAACTGCTCTATTCGTCACATTCCGGCCGGATGGAGATATACTCGGCTATACGCTACGGGCGCCGGTTTATCCTTAAAGCGATAAAAGAAAGCTTCCGGGATGATCCAGTGCTTAATCTTGTGCTCCGGAAGGAGTTTGAGATCGGTATCTCGCTGGATCACCCCAATATCAGGCGCACCGTCGGCTTTGAGAAGGTGCCCGGGTTAGGGTGGGCCATTGTCCTCGAGTATACCGATGGCTCGACACTTGACCATGCCATAGCCAACGGACGCATAAATAAGGACAATGCGAGAACAGTGGCCTCGCAACTTGCTCATGCCATTGAATATCTGCACAACCGCCAGACGGTTCACCGTGACATAAAACCGACAAACATACTTTTCACTCACTCGGGAAATACTGTAAAACTGATAGATTTCAGTCTGTCAGACAGCGAGTCGTACATCATTATCAAAAATCCTGCCGGAACACGCAAATATATGGCGCCGGAGCAATTGTTGCCTGATGCCCGCGCGTCGGTCAGGGCCGACATATATTCATTCGGACTTGTTCTCCGTCAACTGGCCGAGATAGGCAATGATCGTGAACTCCGGGCTATTGCCGATACCTGTGCTGCGACCGATCCGGAGAGGAGACCCGTATCGTTTTCAGAAGTGCAAATACCGCGTCAGGCTGATTTCCGCCCGGCGGAGAGATTATTTGATATCGACTCGCCGCGCCTGACAAAAGTGCTTGTTGTGATCGCCGCGGTAATGGCGGCTGTGGTTGCCGGGCTGTTATATGCCCGTCATCTTAATGTATTGTAATTAAAATCATAGAAATATGGAGAAGAATATCGCCTTACAAAACCTTGTTAATATCACCAACTATAATATCGGCTTCACTCCGCGAACGCCGACCGACTTCAGTATCCTCTTCATGCTCATCAAGAAAAAGACCAATTCTTCAATCAGCATTTCATCGTTGAAACGCATTTGGGGATATGTCGATTACAGAAGCTTTCCATCGCCTAATACTCTCAACATCCTCTCACGTTTCAATGAATATTATGACTGGGCGACATTTCTGAAGGAGAACGACATCCTTACTGAAAATGACGTGTCGGAATATCTTGCCGACTCGCTGATATATGCCGACTCGCTCACGCCGGGTGATGTTCTGGCTATATCCTGGTACAAGGATAAGGCGTGTACGCTTGAATACCTTTCGGAACATCGCTTTAAGGTGCTTGATTCCTCCAATATCAAGCTGCTTGCTGATGATGAGGTGACACTCCATTCGATATGTGTCGGATTGCCAATCTGTGTGTCGGATATCGTACGTGGTGATACGGTAATTCCAGGATATATAGGTGCTAAAAATAATGGTATTCTTAAAATAACCTTTTGTAATAGAGCGGCTTCAGGCAAGGAGTGACCGTTACGGCGATAAAAAGTGGTGGAGTTTGTTGCATAATTAAAATAATTGACTTAACTTTGCACACGTAAAACCACAACATGGTTCCTTGGCCGAGTGGTTAGGTACCGGTCTGCAAAACCGTTTACAGCAGTT
>CAZIPQ010000029.1:0-19604 GCA_964541165.1 uncultured Muribaculum sp. | reverse complement strand
ATCGAGAAGCATGTGCATAACTATCCTCATTGCTGGCGTACTGATAAGCCTGTGCTCTATTATCCGCTTGACAGCTGGTTTATCCGCACTACTGCCGCTCGTGAGGCTCTCATGGCCAATAACGAGACGATAAAGTGGAAGCCGGCATCGACAGGTTCAGGCCGTTTCGGAAAGTGGCTTGAGAATCTTCAGGACTGGAACCTTTCACGCAGCAGGTATTGGGGCACTCCGCTGCCGATATGGCGCACCGAGGATGGCACCGAGGAGATATGTATCGACAGCGTGGAGACACTTTACAATGAGATCGAGAAAGCTGTCGCTGCAGGCGTCATGACTTCCAATCCTTATAAGGATAAGGGATTTGTGCCGGGCGATTACTCTAAGGAGAATTATGACCGTATCGATCTGCACCGTCCTTATGTGGATGATATCGTGCTCGTTTCGTCAACCGGCCGTCCCATGCGCCGTGAGCTTGACCTGATCGACGTATGGTTTGACTCGGGTGCCATGCCTTATGCTCAGATACATTATCCTTTCGAAAACAAGGAAGGTCTTGAAAACGGTGAGTTGTATCCTGCTGACTTTATCGCCGAGGGTGTCGACCAGACTCGAGGATGGTTCTTCACTCTTCATGCAATTGCCGGTATGATATTTGACTCGGTAGCCTATAAGGCGGTCATCTCTAATGGTCTTGTGCTCGACCGCTTCGGCAACAAGATGTCAAAGCGCCTCGGCAATGCGGTCAATCCGTTTGAGGCTATCGAGGAGTTTGGCTCGGATCCGTTACGCTGGTACATGATCGCCAACTCGTCGCCATGGGATAATCTGAAATATGATCCGGAGGGTGTGCGTGAAACTGCCCGCAAGCTTTTTGCTACCCTTTACAATACATATTCATTCTTTGCCCTCTACGCTAATGTGGACGGCTTTGATAACAGCGCTCCTCAGATACCTGTCAATGAGCGTCCTGAGATCGACCGCTGGATACTTTCGCTCCTTAACACACTGATACGTGACGTTGAGGAAGCGCTTGACGACTACGAGCCTACCAAGGCTGCACGTGCAATCAACGAGTTTGTCAACGATAACCTGAGCAACTGGTATGTGCGTCTTAACCGCAAGCGTTTCTGGGGCGGTGACATGGACACCGACAAACTGGCTGCCTATCAGACTCTGTACACCTGTCTTGAAACTGTAGCCCTGCTCATGGCTCCGATAGCGCCTTTCTTCGCCGACCGTCTGTACACTGACCTTACTTCGGTGACACGTGACAATGCCACTTCGGTACATCTTGCCGACTTCCCCGTAGCGGGCGAGAGCGACAAGCAGCTTGAAGAGCGTATGAAGGTGGCTCAGGAAATCACTTCGATGGTGCTTGCTCTCCGCCGTAAGGTAAATATCAAGGTGCGTCAGCCGTTGTCGACACTTATGATACCGGTGCTTGACGAGCATCAGCGTTCGGTTATCGACTCTATTGCCGATCTCGTACTCAATGAGGTGAATGTGAAGAACCTCAAGATGGTAGGCAATGATGAGGGCGTGCTTGTGAAGCGTGTTAAGCCTGACTTCAAGAAGCTCGGTCCGAAATACGGTAAGATTATGAAGAAACTTGCTGCCGCCGTTGCCGCAATGTCACAGGCCGATATCGCCGCTCTTGAGCGCGACGGACACTTCACCTTTAATGTCGAGGGAACCGATGCAGTAGTAGAAAAGAGCGACGTGGAGATCCTGTCGGAGGATATACCCGGATGGCAGGTAGCTACCGACGGTAATATTACCGTGGCTCTTGACGTGACAATCACCGACGAACTGCGACGTGAGGGTATTGCACGTGAGATCGTAAACCGCGTTCAGAACATACGTAAGGGCCGTGACTATGACATCGTGGATAAGATCACCCTTACATTTGCTCCCGACGAGGCTACTGATGCGGCTATCGAGGCTTATCGTGACTATATCGCATCGCAGGTACTTGCCACTTCGGTAACTATCGCTCCCGTTGAGGATGGTGAGCTTACCGAGACACTCGACATCGACGGCCAGCAGGTTAAAGTCAAGATAATACGTAACGAATGATACTTAAGTAAATATATTTTCAATACACACCTAACATAAACGAAAATGACTGAAAAGACCCGTTACTCCGACAGCGAATTGCAGGAATTCAAGGAGCTGATCCTCAATAAGCTTGAAAAAGCTCAGCGTGATTACGAGCTCTTGAAGGCCAATGTGACCAACCGCGACGGTAATGATACTGCCGACACGTCACCCACATTCAAGGTGCTTGAAGAGGGTGCCAACACTCTTGGCAAAGAGGAGGCAGGACAGCTCGCACAGCGTCAGATGAAGTTCATCATGCACCTTCAGAATGCTTTGGTGCGTATTGAAAATAAAACTTACGGTATCTGTCGTAAGACCGGTAAATTAATTCCCAAGGAACGATTGCTTGCGGTGCCTCATGCAACGCTGAGCGTCGAGGCGAAGGAAATGGATAAAAAACATTGATCAAGGCATGAACCATTCAAGGGGTATTCTTGCCTCGGTAATCATTATCGGCGTACTGCTGATTGACCAGATTGTAAAGATATGGGTCAAGACCCACATGTATCTCGGCGAAGAGATCGTGTGGGCCGACTGGGCTCGCATATATTTCATCGAGAACAACGGCATGGCTTTTGGTATGGAATTGGGCAGTAAACTTTTTCTGACCCTGTTCCGTATCGTTGCCGTGACTTTGCTGATATATTATATATGGCGCATCAAGGATAATCTGCACATAAAGACAGGTTATATCGTGTGCTGTGCGCTGATCACGGCCGGTGCCGCCGGTAATATCATCGACTCGGTGTTTTACGGCGTGATGTTCAATAATCCTTATCCGCCTGAGATTGCCACTCTATGGCCGGCCGACGGTGGATATGCTCCGTTGTTTCACGGTAAGGTGGTAGATATGCTCTACTTCCCGCTGTTCAGTTTCTACTGGCCTTCATGGGTGCCGATTGTCGGAGGCGATTATTTCCTATTTTTCCAGCCGATTTTCAATATCGCCGATGCTGCTATTACGGTCGGGATATTGGTGTTGATACTCTTTTATTCCCGTTATCTCTCAGTGCCGGTTTCACCGGTAAAGAAGGATGTTGCCGACGATGACTCGCACACGGCTTGACATATTGATCGGCATACTGATGCTTCTTGTGGTGACGGCCTGTGACCACACTCCGGATTATGTCATTAAGTCAAAGGAGATGACAAGCCTGCTTGTGGATATACACAAGGGTGAGGGCCTTATTGACCTTTCCGGTGGTCGATTCCGTACTGACTCGATGAAAAAGTCACTTAAACAGTCAATACTGCTTGAGCATGGAGTGACACAGGAGCAATTTGACACGTCGCTTGTGTGGTACGGTCATAATCTTGAGAAATATATCGAAGTCTATGACAATGTCATCGCACAGCTTGAGAAGGATATGAAAAATGCCGATGTAGCTGCTGATGGCCCTATAAAAGTTCCGCTCAAGGTTGCCGGCGACTCGGTCAATACATGGCCGGAATCTCCGTTCTATAAATTTACGCCGCAGATGCCGTCGCAATATGTGACCTTTTCACTGCGTAGCGATGAGAACTGGGAGAAGGGTGATGTATATACATGGCGTATGTATGTTTCCAACCGTATTTCCCCGTTGAACCTTACGCTTGCGGTCGAATATGTCGACGGTTCGATAGACTATGTCACCGGTCCGGTAGGACAGGATGGATGGAACGAGATTGTACTTCCAAGCGACGAGAATCGTTCTATGCGCGAGATATTCGGTGTGATGGCTTCAGTGGCCGGGTCGGGCGAGGCTGTTTATGTCGACAGTATCAGTCTGGTACGTACGCGATTCAATCCCGATGCAGTCAACCGGGCATCTGTAAATTACTTCACTAACCGCCGTTGATCAGATGCGTTACTTGGCCCACGCCGTGATGCATCGCGGTAAGACATACCGTCAGTCAGTTGTCAGTCTTGAAGGCGGTGTGCTTACAATAGCTCCTTTTGACCGTGAATTACATTCCACGGCCTTTGTCTCAGGTATTATCGTGGTTGTTGCGGCGCGACGTCTCACTCCGTCCATACGTTCACGTATGGAAGCTATCGTGCGCAGGGAGGAGCTGCTGGAAATGGCCATACGTAAAGCCTCACGCTATCTTGACTCAAGCGGTCTTTATGTCGACAATGACGATGACGAGCCCGCATTGCTTATAATCGAACGATAAAATTCACATGCTTTATGCTTTATTTATGTGAATTATTGTATTTTTAAGCCTCATGATGGCCGATATACTAAAAAAAATGACGAAATTTGTAGTCAGTAAACGCGTAAACTATTTTTATCATCAATAGGCAATGGAGTTTTCTGCTTCACAGATAGCTGCCTTGGTAGGCGGCACGGTTGACGGCGATGCCAATGTAGTTGTCAGCACATTTGCAAAAATAGAGGAAGGCAAGCCCGGTACTTTGTCATTTCTCGCCAATCCCAAGTATACCCATTACATTTACGATACCAAAAGTTCTATCGTGCTCGTACGCCGTGATTTTGTCGCCGAGCATCCTGTCAGCGCCACTCTTATCCGTGTTGACGATCCGTATGCCACGGTCGCATCGCTGCTTGAGATGGTAAGCAAGCTCACCGCACCTCATCCTGCAGGTATCGAGCAGCCAGCTCACGTGGCAGAAGGGGTAACTCTCACCGACGATTGCTATGTAGGCGCGTTCAGCTATATCGGCAAAGGCGCTGTGATAGGTAAGAACGTAAAGATATATCCTCAGTGCTATGTAAGTGATGGCGCGACCATCGGCGATGACACTGTACTTTATCCCGGAGTCAAGGTATATCACGGGTGTAAGATCGGTGCCCGGTGCATCATTCATGCCGGAGCCGTGATCGGAGCCGACGGTTTCGGCTTTGCTCCTTCCAACGGTGTATATCACAAAATCCCCCAGATCGGTATCGTAGTTATCGAGGATGATGTCGAGATCGGTGCAAATACATGTGTCGACCGCGCTACTATGGGATGCACACGTGTCGCTCATGGCGTGAAACTCGACAATCTCATTCAGGTGGCCCATAACTGTGAGGTCGGTGCCAATACGGTGATGGCGTCGCAGGTAGGCGTCGCAGGATCGACCAAGATCGGAGCCGGATGTATGATTGGCGGTCAGGTCGGTTTCGCCGGACATATCCATGTCGGCGACGGCACCCAGATAGGCGCACAGTCGGGAATACCCTCCGATGTCAAGCCCGGCAGCCGATTGATGGGATATCCGGCTGTTCCGCATACTGACTTCGCGCGTCAGGCAGTCAATGTCAAGAACCTGTCAAAGCTTTATGCGGCTGTGGCACGTCTTGAAAAAGAATCAGCAAATAAAAAATAATATCCATAATATGAAACAGCGTACTCTAAAAGAAGCCTTTAGCGTTCATGGCAAAGGTTTACATACCGGTTTGACCATCGATGCCGAGTTTTGCCCGGCACCCGAGAATCATGGCTATAAGATCCAGCGTATCGATCTTGAGGGACAACCGACTATTGACGCCGTTGCAGAAAATGTAACTGCAACTGTCCGTGGCACAGTATTGAGCCGTGGCGATGTCAAGGTCAGCACTGTCGAGCATGCCATGGCTGCACTTTATGCCGCAGGCATTGACAACTGCCTTATTCGTGTGAATGCTCCCGAATTTCCTATCCTCGATGGCAGCGCACGTGAATATAGTGAAAACATAATGCGTGTTGGTATTGAGGAGCAGAACGCCGACAAGGATTTCTACGTTGTTAAGCAGAAGATCGAAGTACGTGACGATACTACCGGCTCTTCAATAGTAGTACTCCCTGACGATGAATTCAGCATAGATGTAATGGTAGAGTTCAACTCTCCTGTACTTAAAAACCAGTTTGCATCACTTGATCACATCGAGGATTTCCCCACTCAGATAGCTAATTCACGTACATTTGTGTTCGTGCGTGAGATCGAGCCTCTTGTAAAGGGTGATCTCATCAAGGGCGGTGATCTTGACAATGCCATCGTGATCTATGACAGCCCGATGGAACAGCCTGAGCTCGACCGTCTCGCCGATCTCATGGGTGTGCCTCACAAACATGTGTCGGAGTTTGGATATATCAATGATTTCCCCTTGTTTGCCGCCAATGAACCCGCACGTCATAAACTTCTTGATGTGCTCGGTGACATAGCACTCATCGGTCGTCCCCTTAAAGGCAAGGTTATCGCAACCCGTCCCGGCCACTCGATCAACACTACCTTTGCAAAGAAGATCCGTAAGGAGATCAAGCATCAGGAGATTCAGGCACCTGTCTACAACCCGTCGTTAGAGCCGCTTATGGATATCAACCGCATCCGCGAGCTGCTTCCTCACCGTTATCCCTTCCTGCTGGTGGATAAGATCATCGACATGGGTGCAAACTACATTGTCGGTGTGAAGAATGTGACGGTCAACGAGCCGTTCTTCCAGGGTCACTTCCCTCAGGAGCCGGTTATGCCCGGTGTGCTTCATGTTGAGGCCATGGCCCAGACCGGAGGTCTGCTTGTGCTCAGCACTGTTGACGATCCCGAGCGTTATTCGACTTATTTCATGAAGATCGACAACGTGAAGTTCCGCAATAAAGTCGTGCCCGGCGATACACTTATATTCCATGTTTCGTTCATGACTCCGCTCCGCCGCGGATGCGCCATGATGAAAGGCTATGCTTTCGTAGGCGAAAAGATCGTGACCGAGTGTGAGTTCATGGCTCAGATAGTAAAGAATAAATAACCCTCTAAACCATCATAAATGAAGCAACCATTAGCTTACGTTCATCCGGCGGCTAAAATCGCCGATAACGTAGTGATTGATCCTTTTGTATCCATTGATCAGAATGTTGAGATCGGTGAGGGTACACGTATCGGTAGCAATGTAACTATCATGTCCGGTGCCCGTATCGGCAAGAACTGCATCATATTCCCGGGCGCTGTGATCGGAGCTATCCCGCAGGATCTCAAGTTCCGCGGCGAGGACACTCTGGCTATAATCGGCGACAACACCACAATCCGTGAATGTGTGACAGTCAACCGCGGTACAGCGGCCAAGGGTAAGACTGTAGTTGGTAACAACTGCCTCATCATGGCTTACTGTCATGTGGCCCATGACTGCGTGGTAGGCAACAATGTCATCATGTCCAATGCTACCCAGCTTGCCGGTGAGGTGGTTGTCGATGATTTTGCCGTAATCGGCGGAGGTACTCTCGTGCATCAGTTCTGCCATATCGGTCCTAACGTAATGGTGCAGGGCGGTTCACTCATCAACAAGGATATTCCGCCTTATGTGAAGGCAGCCCGCCAGCCGACCTCATACACCGGTGTAAATTCGATAGGTCTTCGCCGTCACAATTTTACCAGTGAGCAGATTTATGGTATTCAGGAGATCTATCGTTATCTCTATCTTTCAGGCTATAATATCTCTGATTCGATCGAGCGCATCGAGGCTGAACTTCCCGCTACTCCCGAGCGCGATATCATCCTTCAGTTTGTCCGCAACTCCAAGCGCGGTATCATCAAGGGTTACGTTTAAATCCGGGATATCCCTATATACAGACGACCCCGTTGCATACAAGCAGCGGGGTCGTTTTGCTATTCAGTATGTTCAGTTGAGTTCGCTTGCCTCGCGCATCTCGTCATATTCACACCAGTCAGGGTCATTTTCGGTGTATATTGTGATCGGCAGCAGGTCAAAGGGAGCGAGGGCTTCATTGATCTTTTTCCCGAATATGTGGACTGAGGTGATATAAAACACCCAGTCACGGCGGTCATCGCCGGTATAGACTCCCGTCATTACCGCTACGGGATCCTTCTCGAATGTCTCGGTCAGGGCATCCTGTACGACCTCCATTACGCGTGCTGTCGGCTCATCGGGCATACCTGCATGATTGCCCGGATATTTCCAAGTTATTTCAGCTCTTATCTTATATTTTCCTGAATTGCGGAACTTTGCCACATCTTTTCGTCCGGTCACCATCACAAGCCGGCCCGAGTCGCTTTCAGTGGGTGATGTCCACCAATCGAGTTCTTCTTTCATCTGTATATTATTTTACCCCGAATATAGTGAAAAATAGTTCAATATACAGTTAAATTGATCTGGAAATTTTGTGTTAGGTGTAAATTTGTGTAATTTAGTATATGCGAAATCTACAACTGAATTTTCGGTATCTGATTATTGTGCTGTTGCTTATAACCGGCATTGCGGCTAATTCCACAGAGTTGCGCGGAGTGTGGCTCACCACCAATTCCGGGCTTGACTGGCCTGCCGGATGCCATGATGCATCCAAGCAGAAGGAGATGCTCAGGAATATGCTCGACCGCCTGCAGGCGGCTCATGTAAATCTTGTACTTTTTCAGGTACAGTCCAACGGAGATGTTGTCTGGGAAAGCAAGTATCAGCCTGTAATGGATGAAGTTACAGGTAACGGCGGCGGAAAGCCGGGATTTGATATATGCCGGTTTGTAATTGATGAATGTCATAAGCGGGATATGAAGTGCCATGCCTGGGTAGTGCCGTTCCGTATCGGTTCGGCAAAGCGGGCCGCCCGTTACGCCTCGTCGGCGGTAAAGCATCCTCTTAAGGCTCATCCTGAACGGTGCATACTTTTTTCAGGCAATTATTATCTTGACCCGGGTAATCCAGATGTGCGTGATTATCTGGTTGACATTTACCGTGAACTGGTTGTCAAATATGATTTTGACGGTATTAATCTGGATTATACCCGATATCCCGGTGACGGATTTAATGATGCCGCAAGTTTTGCCAAATACAATCCCCGGCATCTTGACCGTGACGACTGGAGACGTGACAATATAAATACCTTTGTGGCCGCTTTATACAAGGCGGTAAAGGACGAGCGTCCCGACATGCTTGTGGGATCGGCTCCGATAGGAACCTACAAAAATGTCAATTCCATCCATAATGCGACAGCCTATGATCAGTTTCATCAGGATCCGGTACAATGGACTGTGAGCGGACATCATGATATGATAATCCCCCAGATGTACTGGGATGAAAGCCGTGGATTTTCAACGCATATAAACACGTGGATCGATGGGTGTCGCGGTGGTGACGTGCTTATCGGACTTGCTCCTTACCGCATGACCGACAATACCCGCTGGCGTGCTGATGTCATCATTGATCAGATTAAAAAGGCGCGGAAGGCGAGGGGAGTCAAGGGTGTGTGCTTTTTTCGCGCGGAGCATATTTTAGGCACGCATCCTGAGGTTAAGCGTCTATACAGCTGGCTTGTTGCCAATCCGCCAGAGGATAGTGACGACCGTGATTTTGTTGAAAAGTTTTTAGACTAAAATTTGGCTGTGGACTGCGTATTGACTAACTTTGAAAATTAATTGACTTAACTGAAATATAATGGAAGTAACAGGAAAAATCATAGTGGATCTTGGAGAGCAGAGCGGTACTTCACGTGCCGGTAACGCATGGGTCAAGCACGAATATGTCCTTGAAACTCAAGAATCTTATCCTAAAAAAGTACATTTCGATCTTTTTGGCGACAAAGCCCGTCAGTATCCTCTTTCAATTGGCGATGAGGTTGTGCTGAGTTTTGATATAAATAGCCGCGAATACAACGGTCGCTGGTACACTTCAATAAGCGGATGGAAGGTTGAGAAGGCCGGTGCGCAGGCTCCTGCCGCCCCTCAGGGCTATGACTTCCCCACAGCTCCCGGTGCAGTTCCTCCCCCTCCGGCTCCCGCTGACCTCGGATCAGGCGCTACCGACGATCTGCCATTCTAAGATTTTTTCAAGAATAGCAATAGGCTGTACGGACATTGATGTCTGTACAGCCTATTGTCGTCTTATTAAGTTTTACGCTTTGGGGCGTAATATTTCTATCCAGTAACCGTCAGGATCTTCGATAAAATATATACCCATAGCCGGGTTTTCGTAGCAGATCACGCCAAGGTTTTTATGATAGTCATGGATCGCATCGTAATCCTGACCGGCATCAAGACGCAGTGCGAGATGAGTCTCGTTCTCTCCGAGGTCATAGGCCTGGGGATGGTCGCGCATACATGTAAGTTCCAGCCGGAAGCCGGTCGTATCGTCGCTCATATAAGTTATGGTAAAAGCTCCGTCGGGGCCGTCGATATGGCTGGATTCCTTTAGTCCGAGAGCAGTTTCATAAAATTTCATACTCCTGTCGCGGTCAGCCACGTTGATGTTGTAGTGGTCAAAGTGTAGTTTGAAGTCCATAGGGTTTTAATCGTTATCTAATGTAATTATATAACGCCGTCAGGCCCTATTTTGCTCATTGATTCAACCAAAGAGCACCAGTGATTGTTAATTAAATAAAAACAACATTGATTATGTCTAAAAGTCTTATAGAATATCTGCAGGATGCCATACGCAACAACTGGGAAGAACTTGCACTGACCGATTTTCACGGAGTATCATATCAATATCGAGACATAGCACGTAAGGTGGCCAAACTGCACCTTTTGTATGAGAACGCGCGCATTAAGCCCGGCGACAAGATCGCACTGTGCGGACGTAACTCCTCGCAGTGGGCCGTGGCCTTTATTGCCACCATAACTTACGGAGCAGTTGCCGTCCCTATACTACATGAATTCAAGCCTGATAATATACATCACCTTGTAAGCCATTGCGAGGCGCGCCTGCTGTTTACTGACGAGGCTATCTGGGAAAATCTTGATCCGGCTTCAATGACAGGACTTGAGGGTGTGATAAGGTTGAGTGATTACACTCTGCTCCTTGAACGTAATCCGCGTTTACGTGACGCACGCAGCCACCTCAATGAGCTTTTCGGTAAGAAGTATCCCGACCGATTTACTCCTGACGATGTTGTGTATCGCAAAGAATCGCCTGATGAGCTTGCGGTAATCAACTATACTTCTGGATCTACCGGATTTTCTAAGGGCGTGATGCTTACATACCGCTCTCTTCAGAGCAATATCCAGTTCTGTATCGACGGATTGACATTCCTTGATCCGGGCGACGGTCTGGTATGTATGCTTCCTCTCGCACACATGTACGGCCTTGTCGTGGAGCTTCTGCATCCGCTGGTTAAGGGATGTCACGTATATTTCCTAACCCGTGTTCCGTCTCCGCGTGTAATTCTGGAGGCTTTTGCCAAGGTCAAGCCTAAGCTGATAGTTACAGTGCCGCTGATTATAGAAAAGATAGTCAAGACACGTGTATTCCCCACACTTGAAAGTCCGATGACCAAATTGCTGATGCATATTCCGATCGTTGATGATCACATACTGAATAAGGTGCATGCGGCTCTGATGGATGCGTTTGGTGGAAATCTCAAGCAGATGATCGTCGGTGGCGCCGGTCTTAATCATGAGGTCGAGGAATTCCTGCGTCGCGTTAAGTTCCCGTACACTGTAGGATACGGCATGACCGAATGTGGTCCGCTTATCGCCTATGCACCATGGGAGGAGGAGCGTTACCAGTCGTGCGGACGCATTGTCGACCGCATGGAGGCACGCATAGCTTCGCCTGATCCCGAGCATATTCCCGGTGAGCTATGGGTGCGCGGTGACAACGTGATGAAAGGTTATCTTAAGAATGAAGAGGCGACCAAGTCAGTATTTGACGCTGACGGCTGGATGAATACCGGTGACTTGTGTACTATGGATGCCGACGGTTTCCTTTACATACGAGGCCGTAATAAAAACATGATACTCGGTCCGTCGGGACAGAATATATACCCAGAGGAGATCGAGCAGCGCATCAATAATATGCCCTACGTGGCCGAGTCACTTGTCGTAGAGCAAAACGGTAAGCTGATAGCATTGATCTATCCTGACATGGATGCTGCGACCAAAGACGGTATAAAGATGGACGACCTTCCTGCACTGATTGAGAAAAATATAGCTCAATACAATAAGGAATTGCCTGCATATTCACAGATAGCCAAGACCAAGATGATGTATCAGGAGTTCGAGAAGACTCCGAAGCGTTCGATCAAGCGCTATTTGTACCAGCATCCTGAATAATAAGATTCGCAATAAAGAGAAAGGGGCCGATCAAAATCGACCCCTTTCTTTTTAGGCTATTTTTTACCGAATGTCGCAGGAACCTTTACGAGTGATGTCACTGCTATGGTGATAGTGCAGCATGCCATTATCCACCAAAAGAAACCGGTATAACCGAGAAGCTCCTGGATCCATCCGGAGGCCATGCCAGGAAGCATCATGCCAAGAGCCATAAAACCTGTACAGATGGAGTAGTGGGCTGTACGGAAACGACCTTCGCTGAAATAGAGAAGATAGAGCATGTAAGCGGTAAATCCGAATCCATAGCCGAATTGCTCTATGAACACACAAAGATCAATGATCCAAATCGACTCGGGCCTGGCAATGGAAAGATACAGGAATGTAGCGCATGTCAATGACAGGCTCCATGCCATCGGTTTGAGCCATTTGCGCAATCCTCCGCGGGCTGCCACAATACCACCGATAATACCGCCTATCGTAAGGCCTATAATTCCGATTGTTCCGTAGACTATGCCTACCTGTGAGGTAGTTAGCCCAAGTCCTCCTGTCTCGCGTGCATCAAGCAGAAACGGATTGATGAGCTTGACAAGCTGTGCCTCGGGAAAACGATACAGCAGCATGAAAGCCAATGCGACTCCTATGCCCGGTTTGCGGAAAAAACTTACGAAAGTGGAGGCAAATTCGCTCAGCGCATTACGTGGAGTAAGGCCTTTCACGCCATGATCATTGGCCGGACGAGGTAGAATCATGTAGTGATACAGTGCTGTAAGGATGAAGAAGCATGACAATATGCCCATTACTGTCATCCATGCGATCGGGGTTATGTCGGCTGAGTCGCCCGGAGCCTGTGGCCGTTCTTCGATATAACCGGCAAGCATCACGAGTGCTCCCTGACCTACAATCGTGGCTACACGGTAAAATGTACTGCGGATACCGACATAAAACGACTGGTCATGTTCGCTTAGAGCAAGCATGTAAAAGCCGTCGGACGCGATGTCGTTTGTCGCGCTCATGAAGGCGACAAACCAGAATGCCGCCAGTGTGGCCTGAAAGAAGCAGTCGGCAGGAATTGTAAAGGCCACCGCTGCAAAACCGATGCCTATGAGCAGCTGCATGACAACTACCCACCAGCGTTTGGTGCGGAGTATGTCGACGAGCGGACTCCATAGGGGTTTGATGACCCACGGCAGGTATAACCATGAAGTGTACAGTGCGATGTCGGTATTTGATACGCCGAGACGCTTGTACATTATGACCGAGATTGTCATGACGGCCACATAGGGGAGGCCCTGCGCGAAATATAGCGAGGGTATCCACCACCAGGGTGAACGGCGCCGGTCAGTAACGGCGTTGGATTGTTGCATCGGGGTAGTAATGTGATAAAATTTGACGATAGGTATATCCTTTTGTTGCCATGACTGCCGCACCGATCTGGCACAGACCTACACCGTGGCCCCAGCCCGCTCCCTTAAGAACGAAGTCATCACCGTCACGGCTTACGATAAATGCCGAACTGTAAAGATGGGTCTCCGATAGCCATCGGCGTATCTCAAGTTCCTTGCCGACAATCATCGTACGGTCGGTTCCTACAATTTTCAGTCGCCAGATACGACCTGATGTGCCTCGTGACAAAGGAATAAGATCGACAATCTCTCCAAAATCAATGCCTGAGCGCTTAAGCAGCAGATCACGCAGTTGACGGCTTGTGTATCTTACTTCCCAACGGTAAAAATCGGTCGTAGACTGGTCGTAACCGTTGAGCACCTGGCTCAGTATGTCAGGAGTCGTGTTGGCGCAGAACGGATCGGATGGCCGTGAGGTAATCCATTCCGACGCTCCCTGTTCAGTGGTGAGATCCGGTGTCTCAACCGGTTGAGGAGTATCGGTTTTTCCTGCGAGGTAATGGTAATCACGCGGCTGCCAGCATGTAGAGAATTTTTCAAATTTACCTCCGCAGCATTTTGAGAACCTGGCGTCACACAACTCCCCGTCACGGTCAGTCAGAACCTCCCCCCATGTCGACACTATGGCCTCATGCACTTCATCGCGTGACACGCGGGTGATGCCCTGATAGCGTTGGCAATGGTCATCGGCGCATACGTCGTATAGAGTGTGATTATCGTGGTCATACCATGTGATATGCTCCTCGGCACTGTCTTCCGGAGGAAGTTGAGTCTCGCCGGGCTTATGCTCCATCTGGGCAAGCAACCAGCTTCGTGATATCACCGCGTGGGCTTTGAGCAGTTCCAATGAAGCGGAGGCACTCATCTCTGACGCGATGACTGATTCCAAGTATTGTTCTACCGGAATATGGTTGACAGCTATGGTCGCATCTCCATCATGGATAAGCTGAAGGGCACCCCGGAAGGTCAGATCTTCATTTTGCTGCCAATGAAACTGCTTGCCGATCATCATTCCTCGTATCGTAAAGGATGAGTCTTCCGAAGCGGGACGATATATCTCGCCTTCAAGATTATATGGACCGTTTAATTTAAAATCGACCGACTCGCCTTCGACAAGACCGACCTTAACTTCAGGTTGCCGGCGTGTGAATGTCACGTCATCCCATATTTCGGACAGGAGGGCCGGAGTTATTGCGTTGAAATCATCGCGCGTAACGGTAATGAGCGTACCGAACACATCGATCGCCCCCGGGCTTACATGAATATCTCCGTAGTGGCGTGAACGGTGGCAGCGGCGTGGTATTATCACAGCCTCACACTTTTCATCATTGATGCGACGCATGGCCACATTTACACGCGGCTCACTCTCTCCATCAACCTTTTCAAGCGACTGGAGTGCAAGATGTACGTCGCGCCACACTTCAGTCGGCTTGCCAACACGGTATATCCGTTCGAAAGGATAGGGATGATTTATGGGCAGATATTCCTGAGGTACTGCCTGGAAGTGGCAGTGATCGGGTGCCGAGGCCCCGCATTTAGGCCCGTTGTAAAATACAGTATATCCGTCGAGCGTCATGGCAAGATCGACCATATCGGCAATGCGATCGGAGATCTGTTGCGGAGTATGTTCACGGGATACTATCGTAAGATGTCCCGAGAAGACAGGGTAGGGATTTTCCAATATCTCATAGTCACCGTAAGGAACACTCTTCTGATCTTTCGGACGGTTGGCCGCGCACAGGAAGCACGGACGTGCCGCAAGCGATGCTGCATCAAGTCGGGCATTGGTACTTACGGCTCTTCCAGGCAGCAACACGACATGCCAGGGTACGCCGTTGACTTCTATTGTCTTTTCAGTAGGAAGAGTGCTGACAAATTGCCGGCGTGCTTTAATCTCGGCCGTGCGCAGGCTGTCTTTGTACAGATCGTTCCTATTAGCAGCCTCGAGTGACAGGGAAGCATCGGAATTGCCGGTCCAGCGGCGGCACAGGTATATCGAATCAAATATACGCCCTATACGATAGCGTCGGCTTATGGCAAGCCCCATCGCATAGTCTTCGCCGTAACTTACGTCAGGAAACTGAATTTCTCTTACGACAGGAGTAAAGAAAGCACGGGGAGCGCCGAGGCCGTTGATGCGGAGGGCATTGTTGCGGCCGTTCGTATCGGTCCATTCGCGGTGGGCTATCAGTCCAGGCGCAATCTCATTGCGGTCAAAGCCGGTCAATGTGTAGGCTCCAACAACCATAGCGCACTTTTCCTTGCGGAAAGTATCAACAATGCATTGCAGCGTGTCAGGGCCCGAATATACGTCGTCACTGTCAAGCTGCACCGCATAGCGTCCGCATTGTGGCGAATTGACCGCTATGTTCCAGCATCCTCCTATACCGTGGGAATCCGTGTCGGGGATGATGTGGATGACACGGTTATCCTTATTGGCTATATCTTTGATTATCTCAGTGGTTCCGTCGGTAGAATGATTGTCGACCACAATGACGTTATAGTTGAAATCAGTGATTTGATCGAGGGCACTATGGATTGCATCGGCTATGGTACGTGCGCGGTTACGTACAGGGATGATGACTGATGCTTCTACAGGGAAGTCACCCGAATGGTTAATCTCGGCTGTTACATCGGCAGGGGAAATATATGCACCTGTCTGCCTGAGATGATCAGTGACCGCCTCCTCCATTTCACGCTGAATGTCGGCGACCGATGCATCCTGATAAGAAAACTGTGATACAGTTTCGGCCGGACACGTCAGTCGGTATAGAGGACGGTCAATATGGCTTATCTTGCCTGCGCGTGACAGCGCGAGACGCAGTCCGTACCATCCCGCATAGCGTGAAGGCAATACATGGCCTTTCACACGGTTGAGTGCCGCTGTGTCGATCACGATGAGCGGTCCGAAATCGAAGCCGTCGCGCAGTGCGCCTTCGCTATAAGGTATCAGCGGATGCATCGAACCGTCATGGTCGATATAGTCGCTGTAGGCCATTACAGCACCGGTTTCCGCCAGGTGGGCAGCCATAGCCTTGATAGCTGCTTCAGCATCATCAATGCGGCTTCCCTTGCGCAGGATGGCGATGTATGATTGGTTGGCGGGAGCGTTTAGCTCCATTATATCTTTTTGAGAACAAATAAAGTCGAGTTCAGTCATGGCGATTACGGGTGAGATTATCGTAGAAGCGATATTTTTATGCGTTTGCCCTTTATCTTTTCGGTGGCCGCGATGTCGATCACATGTCGAGCTTCATCGGCCGGAACAGCTGCAAGTGCGGAGTGGTCCTTGACGGTTATGACACCGACCTTATCAGGAGAAATTCCCGCCTGCTTGATGAGAAAGCCGGCGATGTCGCCGCGTGACAGCTTCTCCTTTTTACCGGCGTTGAAATATAAGGTAGCCACATCGCTGCGGATGGGGTCGGCTGATGAACCGGTAGGAGAGTAGGATCGGTCAAACACGACATATTCCGGGATATTGTCGGCCTCTGAAGTGATGGCATAGATCGTACCGGAGGCATCGACACGTGCAGTGCGGCCATTACGGTGAGTCCAGGTCTCGGAGGTCAGTGGAAGATGATAGTGAATTATCGAGTTGACCTCGTTGATGTCAAGTCCTCGTGAGGCAAGGTCAGTCGATACCAGTATTGGAGTAGTGCCGTTGTTAAGCAGATCCACGGCCTTTTCGCGGTCAGGCTGGTCAAGGGCGCCATGATATAGTCCGGCAGGCAATCCCGCCTTTTTTAATGCCTGATAGACGCGTTCGGCACTCTCGCGGTGGTTGACGAATACGATTACCTTTCCATTTGGCAACGAGCGGAGCAGGTCGATAAGAGTGTCCATCTTGTCACGGGCCGGACTTTCCACCTGAACTATCGACATGCGTTTGCGCGGGGATGAGTTTTCGGTTAGGAAATCAAGAACTACCGGTGAGTGCAGCTTCAGAAATTCCGGCAATTCTTCCAGACGTGTAGCCGACGTCAGGATCATCCGTGATAGATTAGGCATCGTGCGCATCAGCTTGCGCATTTCGTCATGGAAGCCCAGCTCAAGCGACTTGTCATACTCGTCAAGCACCAGAATACGGGTTGTGTACAGGTCAAGATGCTTGCGGTTGACATGGTCAAGCAGACGCCCTGGCGTTGCGACGATGATGTCAGGGAGCGGATTAAGTGAGTTTTTTTCATCGGTGACCGAATGGCCTCCATACATGGCAATTACTTTATATCCTGTGGCTATTTCGCGGACTACGCGGTAAATCTGCATTACCAGCTCACGCGATGGAGCTATGATGACTGCCTTAACTTCGGGTGAGGGCTTGGCAAGCCCGCGCAGCATGGCTATGGTAAAAGCCAGTGTTTTGCCTGAGCCTGTAGGAGAGAGCAGCATCAGGTTGCCTGCCGGTGCCTGCATCACGGCTTCCTGCATGGGATTAAGGCGTTCTATCCCCATGCGGGTATGTATATTTTCAAGTATAACCGATTGTTTCATATCAGTATATAATATAATTGTACTAAATTACAAAGATAACGATTAATTAGGGATAATGTTAGGTCGAGGCCCTCTTAAATAAACAGCCGGAGAATATTTTGCTGAAAAAATGTTAAATGGACTTACCGTATTTGGTGCATTAACAAAAAAATGCGTACATTTGCATGTGTGTTTTTCATAGTATTAGATTAAGATAAAGGTTTAAACGAGTAGCGATGTTGTGAAACATCGCTATTTTTCGTTATATAATATTATAAATCAAAACTTTATATTTTTTAATCATGAATGTAGGTGACAAGGTGCCCGATCTTTTGGGCAAGGATAAGGACGGAAAAGAGATCCGGCTCAGTGACTATCCCGGACGTAAAATCGCGTTGTATTTTTATCCCAAGGACAATACTTCGGGATGTACCGCCGAGGCGTGCAATTTGCGTGACAATATCGGCGAACTTACTGCTGCCGGATATCAGGTGATAGGAGCAAGCGTAGACTCGGCAAAGAGTCATGAGAAGTTTATCGACAAATACGACCTGCCGTTTCCTCTCATTACTGATGAGGATCATAAGCTGGTAGAGCAGATGGGAGTGTGGGCCGAGAAGTCGATGTACGGACGGAAATATATGGGTACGTTGCGTACCACATTTATCATCGGCCCCGACGGTGTGATAGAGCGTATCATCGGCCCGAAGGAGATAAAGACCAAGGATCACGCGGCACAGATACTTGCCTGAGCCCGGAGTACGGTATAAATGCAGTCAGCCCCTGCTTCAATATTGAAGCAGGGGCTGATATGTGTTAAGCAGTTTTCAGGTCTGGATTACTTCTTAAAGAAGCGGTTGTAAAGACCCTGGAAACCCTGGCCGTGACGAGCCTCATCCTTAGCCATTTCATGAACGGTGTCATGGATAGCGTCGAGATTGAGCTGCTTGGCACGAGCAGCGATACGCATCTTGTCTTCGTTGGCACCGGCCTCGGCAGCCATACGCTTCTCAAGATTAGTCTTGGTGTCCCATACATGCTCGCCAAGGAGTTCAGCAAACTTTGATGCATGCTCAGCCTCCTCAAATGCGTAACGCTTGAAAGCGTCGGCGATTTCGGGATAGCCTTCGCGGTCAGCCTGACGTGACATTGCAAGGTACATACCTACCTCCATACATTCACCGTTAAAGTGAGCGGTAAGGTCGGCCTTCATCTGGTCGTCAGTATCTTTAGCGATGCCAATCTGATGCTCGGTTACAAACTGGAGAAGGGGATTCTCGACAAGTTCTTTAAACTTGTCTGCGGGTGCGCCGCAGAGCGGACACTTTTCGGGAGCAGCATCACCTTCATGTACGTAACCACAAACTGTGCAGATAAACTTCTTCTTCATTGTTCTTATTTTTAAATTGAATTTTGGTTAAGTTAGAGCAGGCACACATTCCTGCTCTAACCAAATCTTTATCCATATAACATCCGCTTTACCTGTTTTGTTCGGAAGATTACCGAAAAAAATGTAAAAAATTTGCGGATGCGATCACGGGAACCTTAATTATTCCTCGTCACGATGACGGCGGGGCTGACGGTCGCCACCTTCACGACGCTGACCACGGTCACCACCCTCACGACGCGGGCCACGGTCGCCACGCGGAGCGCGTTCACGACGCTGGGGC
>CAZIPQ010000028.1:0-19782 GCA_964541165.1 uncultured Muribaculum sp. | reverse complement strand
AGGAGGGCAAGCCGCTCACCTACTACATCTACAACAACTGCAGCCATGAAGCCGCCTACAAGGAGACCGGCATGCAGGCCGTCAGCTACACCACCGGCGTACCCGCTATGGCAGGCGCCATGATGTTCCTTACCGGCAAATGGGTAAAACCGGGTGTACACAACGTAGAGGAGTTTGATCCCGATCCGTTCCTGAATGTGATAGCCGCTCAGGGATTGCCTTGGCACGAAGTGTTCAACGGCGACCTTGAAGTGGATAAAATAGGTTAATACAGCGATTTTTATATAATCTCTTCTATAGCGCGGCTTCCGGAGTGTACCGGAGGCCGCGCTTGTCATATATGTGCAAATACAGAGGCTCGTCAGGCTTAATATTTGTTAAAAATACTCTATTACTATAAACGCTTGACGCTTTCCGCTGGTTATAAATTCACTATTATACGCACTTTAATGTCAATTTTATGAGATTATTACTCACGCTTCAACTACTGGCTGCCGCCATCATCGGCCCCGTTATGGCAACCGCCGCAACAGATGGTGATGACTCACGCTATCTCGACACTTCCATGCCCGAGCGCTGGACCTATGACGAGCATTTCAACCAGCTCATCCCCGATGAGGACCACTGGTGGAGTTATTTCAACGATCCGCTTCTGGATTCGCTTATAGCCCGAGGCGTGGCTAACAACTACAATATAGCGATGGCCGAACATCGCATAAATATCGCACGCCAGGCCATCAACAGCGCACGCGCCTCCTACTATCCCACGGTGAATTTCAGCGGCGGATGGCAGAAATCACGTACTTCAGGAGGCAATGGCCCCGTGATGGGCGATGCCAGCACAGGCGACTTCTTCTCACTCGGCCTCAGTGCCAGCTGGGAGGTCGATATATTCGGACGCATCCGCGACAAGGTCAAGAGCCAGAAGGCAGGTTACCGTGCCAGCCGCGCGGAATATGCCGCAGCCATGACAACAATGTGTGCCAATATCGCCAAGAGCTACATCTCGCTGCGCATGTATCAGGCAGAATGGGAAGTTGCACGTGAGCACATCGAGTCACAGAGCAAGATCGTAAAGATCACCGAGGCCCGTCATGAAGCCGGCCTTTCCTCGATGCTCGACGTTACCCAGGCCCGCACCGTGTTCTACTCGACCCAGGCATCGATACCGGGTCTTGAAAACGCCATCCATACAACAATCAACTCACTCGCCACACTGCTCGGAGAATATCCCGACGAGCTCTACAAGACCCTGTCGGCGGTAGGCCCGCTTCCCGACCACCAGCAGATAGTACCTATCGGCGTTCCGGCCGAGTTGCTGCGCCGTCGTCCCGATATCGTGGAGGCTGAGTGTGATCTCGCCCAGTATGCCGCCGCTCTCGGCATCGCCAAAAAGGATTTCCTGCCGTCACTCTCGATCAACGGCTCGGTAGGAACCTCGGCCCACAAGGCCGGTGACCTGTTCAAGAACCAGACCCTCACCTACTCTATCGCCCCCACATTGAGCTGGACACTCTTTGACGGCATGGCGCGCCGCTCAGGCCTCATCACCGCACGCGAACAGATGAAAGCCGGCATCGAAAACTACAATCTCACCGTAATGAGCGCCGTACAGGAGGTCGATAACTCCATCTCGACCTACGTCAGCACTCTCCGCAAGATAGATGTGATGGAAGAGGTAGTCGACAACAGCCGCAAGTCACTCGACCTGTCACTCGACCTTTACAAGAAAGGTCTCAATCCCTTTACCGATGTGGTCAACGCCCAGTTAAACACCCTCTCCTACCAGAACAGCCTCATCGAGGCCAAAGGTCAGGCACTGGCATCGCTCATATCACTCTATGAGGCTCTCGGCGGAGGCTGGGACGTAAGTAAAATCGATTAATCATAAAAAGACATAACACAATGAAAACTCACATCTGGTCGCAGTGCGCCGCGACACTGCTCATGCTTGTGGCCGTCACATCATGCTCCAAGAAAAAAAGCGCCTCCCCCGAGCAACAGCTCCAGTCGGTAGAGGTAGCCACTCCGTTAGTAGACTCCATCACGCTCTACAAGACTTATCCCGGTTATGCCGGCGCCACATCGTCGGCCCGTATCGTTGCCCGTGTCAACGGCACACTGCTCACCAAGCAGTACACCGGCGGCGATCTGGTGCAGAAAGGCCAGGTACTGTATACCATTGACCCGACCACTTATCGTGATGCGGTGGCACAGGCCGAAGCCACTCTCGCAACCGCAAAGAACAACCGCGATTACTACCTGAGTCAGTACAACGCTCTTGAAAAGGCTTACCAGAGCGACGCAGTAGCCCAGATTGAGGTCACTCAGGCACGCAGCAACCTTGAAAACGCCGAGGCATCCATCAAGAACGCCCAGGCAGCGCTGAGCACTGCACGTGAAAATCTCAGCTACTGTACCATCCGCGCACCGTTCACCGGTCATATCGACAGCGGTACCACCGATCCGGGCAACTATATCAACGGCGCAGGAAGTCCGTTTGAGCTTGCCAACATAGTCGATGACTCGGCCCTCTCCATAGCATTTGCCATCGAGGAAAGCCAGTATGAGAAGCTGGTAGGCGATGTAGAGAAACCTACCGCTCATCCGCGATATGAAAAGGTTCCCCTGTCATTCAACGAGACGCTGCCCCACGAGTATTACGGCAAGCTCAGCTACACCGCTCCTTCTGTCGACAAGTCCACAGGAACACTCACGCTGAAAGTACGCGTGGATAATCCTTACGGAGAGCTCCGTAACGGCATGTATGTGGTAGTCCACATGCCATTCGGGGAAAATACCCGTGCCATGCTCATCAAAGATACCTCTATCGGCACTGACCAGCTCGGAAAATACGTATATGTGGTCAACGACTCCAACAAGGTAGTGTACACACCTATAAAAGTGGGCGATCTGTATCAGGACTCGCTGCGCGTGGTCACCGAGGGGCTTACCCCGGAGTCACGCTATGTCACCACCGCCATGCTGCGCATGCGTGACGGCATGGAGGTAAAGCCGGTTCTCACCAAATAAATCAACATAGGTAATTAATCTCAATCTTACCGACTATGTTTTCTAAATTTTTCATAGACAGGCCGATCTTTGCTACCGTGCTGGCAATCATCATGGTCATTGCCGGTCTGATCACCATAAATACACTGCCGGTGGCGCAGTATCCCGACATAACGCCTCCTACGGTCAATGTGAGCGCCACATATCCCGGTGCCAACGCACAGACGGTAGCCCAGACGATCGGTGTGCCCATCGAAGAGCAGGTCAACGGCGTGGAAAACATGCTTTACATGAGTTCCACATCCGGTTCCGACGGTTCATATAACCTTACGATCACATTCGAGCAGGGTACCGACGTGGACCAGGCAGCCATCAACGTGCAGAACCGTGTAAATGCGGCTGAGGCCACCCTGCCTACCGCCGTTAAGGAGCAGGGCGTGACCGTCAGCAAGCAGTCGACCAATATCGTGCTATTCTGTGCCCTCCAGGGTGACAGCACAGGCCGTTACAGCAGCCTTTACCTTACCAACTACGCCAATATCAATCTGGTCAACTCGCTGTCGCGCGTCAAGGGCGTAGGCGGTGTGCAGGCTTTCGGCGGTGGAGACTACAGCATGCGCGTATGGCTCGATCCCGAGCTGATGCGTGCCCGCGGCATCACTCCCTCCGATGTACGCGCCGCCATAGCCTCACAGAATATGGAGGTATCGGCCGGATCAGTCGGCTCGGCACCTAACGCATCCAACGAGGCATTTGAGTTTACCGTTGTGTCACAGGGTGAGCTGACGACGGCCGAAGAGTTTGGTAATATCGTCATCCGTACCGACGGCAACGGTATATTGCGTCTGCGTGATGTAGCCAAGGTCGACCTCGGCAGCCAGAGCTACTCCATGAGCGCCATGGTGTCGGGACAACCGACCGCACTTCTCGGCATCAAGCAGCTGCCTGGAGCCAACGCACTCGACGTGTCAAAGGGTGCCCGTGCCGAACTTGAGCGCCTGAGCCAATACTTCCCGCCGGGCGTAACCTATAAAGTGGTTGAGGATACATCGGATTTTGTAACCTCATCTATCGATGAAGTCGTAGTGACCTTCGCCGAGACATCGCTTATCGTGCTTATCGTGATACTGCTCTTCCTGCAGAACTGGCGCGCGGTGGTGATACCGATGCTCACAATACCGGTGTCGCTGATAGCCACCTTTGCAGTGATGAAGATAATGGGCTTTACGATCAATACACTGACCCTTTTCGGACTTGTGCTTGCGATAGCCATTGTGGTCGATGACGCCATTGTGGTGGTGGAGGACTGTGCCCGACTTGTCGACGAAGGAAAACTGTCGCGGCGTCAGGCGGCCGAAAAGGCTATGAACGAGCTTACCGGCCCGGTCGTGGGCGAGGTGCTTGTGCTGCTTTCGGTATTCATCCCCACCGCCTTTGTCAGCGGTATCACCGGTCAGCTCTACAAGCAGTTTGCGCTTACCATCGCCGTGTCAACCGCATTCTCCGGCTTCAACGCGCTTACATTCACACCCGCCATGTGTGCGCTGTTCCTCACTCCGCGCAACAAGAACACGAAGAATCCTATCTACCGTATCTGGAACGCCGGCTATACAGCCGTTGAAAACTTCTACAAACGCTGCATCCACGCCATGCTTGGCCATCCGGGCATCTCGCTGCTCGTGTTCGTAGTGCTTGCCGGAGCAGGCTTCTGGGCCTTCTTCACATGGCCTACCAGCTATGTGCCTCAGGAGGATCAGGGCTACTTCACCACTTCAGTCGAACTGCCGCAGGGAGCATCGCTCGAACGCACGGAAAAGGTGGTCAACTCACTCTCTGACGAAATACGCAAACTGCCCGAAGTCAAGGATGTGATGGAGATCACAGGCTTCTCGATGTTGGGAGGCGGCGCGGCTTCCAATATGGGTTCGCTCATCGTGGTACTGAAGCCATGGAAGGATCGTCCGAAAGAGTCGCAGAGCGTCAACGCGCTTATCGACAGCGTCAATGTGATCAGCAGTCGTTTCCAGGAGGCAATCGTGTTCTCGTTCAACCCGCCGTCGATACCGGGCCTCGGCAATGCGTCAGGCCTGGAGATGAACCTCCTCGACATCAACAACCACGGAGCTGCCGAGCTCAAGAAGGCCATCGCCACGCTTCAGGAGGCAGTAAAGGATGTACCTGAGATCGCTTCAATCACTTCGGTATATCAGGGTACTGTGCCTCAGTACCAGCTCAACATCGACCGAGACCGTGCCAAGCTGCAGGGACTTACGATGAGCGACATCTTCGGCACCCTGTCAGCCTACATGGGCGGCAGCTATGTCAACGACTTCAACGACTTCGGCCGCGTATATCAGGTAACCCTGAAAGGCGATGAATCATCGCGCGGCAATATCGACGACGTGATGAAGCTGAGCGTGCGCAACGCCTCGGGCGACATGGTTCCCTTCGCCGCTTTCACCACTATCGAGCAGGTAATGGGCGAACAGACTGCCTCACGTTACAACATGTACGGCTCGGCAAGCCTCACCGCAACCCCGGCCAAGGGTGTCAGCTCAAGCGACGGCATCAAGGCGATGGAGCGTCTTGTCAAGGAACAGCTCGGAACCAACTACAGCTATGCATGGACCGGCGAGGCCTATCAGGAAACCCAGGCCGGCACCACCATATCGGTTGTATTCATATTCGCCATCATCATGACGCTGCTCGTGCTCGCAGCCCAGTATGAGAGCTGGACCGATCCTATCGCCGTGATACTGTCAATGCCTACCGCCATACTCGGTACGGTGCTCGGCTGTATCATCATGAGCCAAAGCATCAGTATCTATACCCAGATCGGTCTTATCCTGCTGCTCGGTCTGTCGGCCAAAAACGCCATCCTGATCGTGGAATATGCCATGGACTTCCGCAAGACCGGCATATCAATACGTCAGGCTGCCGAGGATGCCGGTGTGATACGTTTCCGCCCCATCATGATGACCGCCCTGGCATTCATATTCGGTGTGATGCCGATGCTCTTCGCCCACGGAGCCGGTGCCGGCAGCCGTATATCACTCGGTGCAGCGGTAGTATTCGGTATGATGATGAACGCCGTGCTCGGTACACTGTTTGTGCCTAACTTCTGGGAGTTCATGCAGCGCATCCAGGAAAAGTATCTCAGCAAGCTGTTCAAGGACAGCGATACTGTTCCCGCCGGCAGCACCGGCTCAACAACAACTACTACCGATTCATCTGACTCGGCCCAATCCATATAACCACTGAGACTACGGAATTTATTAAACCCGAGTAATCGGCGCCCTGCTCAAAGATGACAGGGCGCCGATTCGTTTATATGGCCGTAAACCGTCGGGCTGACATACTCGCTTTAAAGAAATGCAGTGTCACACACGAAAATAGATATCGGGTTATCATAATTACTACATATTTTCATTACCTTTGCGATGAAGTAACTATTAACCTTTTTTCTAACCAACTATTTTTTCTTTATGAGGACAAAGCTTTTCAAGCTTCTTATTGCTGTCTTGACGCTTTCAGCGTGGCAATCCGGTTATGCCGACGCCGGCAAGACATTCAATGGAGAAAAGGCGTCAGTGATCTGGGATTTCAATTCCGAAAACTACAAGGACGCCGTCACTGTGTCGCCCGAAGGTGCCTTCTCCCTGACGGCATTTGATCAAAGCGATTTTACCTATGAAGGAATCGGCAAGTCGACTGCCGCCGACACCGATATCCCCGATGTAAAATTCGTAAGACTGAAAAAGGGCGCCAACAGCAATCTAAAGTGGGTTGTAAAGGCCGCCAAAGGACTTAAATTCACTCCCACACATGTAAGTTTCTATGTGCTTCGCCAGGGTACCGATGCCAAAGACTGCATTCAGGCCGAATTACAGAGCGGCGACAACAAGGTTGATCTCGGCACCTACACGGCAATGCGCGACAATAAGGACGCTGCGTATGACGAAGCCAAATGGAGCGGCATCTCCAACCGTACAAATAAAGTTGACGTAACCCTGACCGCCGACCAACAGGCTCTTCTGACTTCAGGGGACGAGATTACGCTTGACTGTACCGTAAGTCTCGGCAGCGGCAAGCAGATATTTTTCAGCAATATATGTATCGAAGGTACCGTCAGCGGAACATCCGAGCAGGCCAATGTGTACAAGGTGACCGCTGTTGCCGATCCGGCTGATGCCGCAGAAATAACTTTATATCCCGAAGCGGCTGAATATGAGGAGGACTCGCAGATACGTATTTCGGCAGTCAGGAATTTCGGATACAAATTCATAAACTGGACCGACGAGACAGGTAAGGTAGTGTCGCTTGACCCGACACTGAACGTAACTGTCAATAAGGCTGTGGCTTTTACCGCTAATTTCAAGAAGCTCAACACTTACGAGCTGAAAACGTCAGTAGAGGGCGGAGCCAACGACTACATGGTGCAGGCCACTCCAAAACCGACTTTGGTCGACGGGAAAAACATGTATGAAGAGGGTACTCAGGTAAAACTTACCGCTTTATCCAATCATATCATCACTTTCGGCAGCTGGAGTAACGGCGCCACAGAAAGCGAGATAACCGTCAACATGGACGAGGATAAGGAACTCTCCGCATCATTCTCGACAATTGATTACATCGCCGGCTGGGACTTCTACAAGAATGGAAACGGTGGAATAGCCGCCGCATTCGTTTCACCGGATAATGACGACGTATCACTTGTGCTCCGCAACGCCGCCGGCGACAATTACACATGGCTCGACAAATCGACTCTCGGAGGTGGCGGATATGAAGGAAAAGAGGGTGCCGCCGTCAACTGGACTACCGTAGGTATAGGCGACACGTATTGGCAGACCAAGGTCAACGCATCAGCCTACACCGATATCAAGGTGTATACCGAAATGGCCTTCAACTACAACGCTTATTCCAAGCAGGACATCCAGTATTCAACCGATGGTGAAAACTGGACTACAGCCGGCTCCATAACTATCCCCGGAAGCAAAAACTGGACAGCAGGCCACTTTACATTGCCCGCAACAGTCAACAATGCCCCGGCACTGTATATAAGATGGATTGCCGACAAGAATTCGGAGAAGAAGGGTACGACGTCAGACAACGACGGTATCTCTATCGCCAACATCTTCATCACCGGTACCATGAAACTCGTGAACGACGGCAAGGCGCCTGTGCTTTTGTCATCAGTTCCGGCAAACAATGCCGACAACGCTTCAGCCAACGGTAAGATAGTGCTGAATTTCGACGAAAAAGTCAAGGTCAAGGATGGTGCCACAGCCACCCTCGACAATCAGCAGCTCACACCGACCGTATCGGGCAAGAGCGTCATGTTTGAATATCGCGGTCTCGCCTACTCTGCCGACTATACATTCACTCTTCCGGCAAATACAATATCAGACCTTACCGACAATGTGATCGACAAGGAGATCTCGATAAAGTTTACCACAAAAAATCGTCCCGGAATTGTAAAGCAGGAATTTGACTTCATCGTGCCCGACAACGGATCATTTGCCGATGCCATCACCATGGCTTCAAAACGCGAGGACAAGTCAAAGCGCTACCGTATATTTGTCAAGAACGGCAACTATGTCATCCCGGCAAACAAAGACGCGCAGGTAGTGGGAACCGACGGAGAGAAATATCCCAGCGCCACCACCTACATCACCACGCCCAATATCTCGATTATCGGCGAAAGCCGCGACGGTGTCGTGATCACCAATACCGTTCCGACCAATCTGGTATCATCGCAATACGGGCCTCAGAACCCGCTTGAAGGTATCGGAAAGGGCGATGTGCTCAATCTGTCCAAGGATGCCTCCAATACATATTTCCAGGACATCACGTTCAAGAGCGCGATGGGTGACGCAAAAGGACGCGACATCGTGCTTAATGACGGTTCCAACAAGACTATCTGCAAGAATGTATGTCTCTGGGGCTATCAGGACACCTACGTGTCCAACAACGACAACGGCCGTTTCTATTTCGAGGGCGGCCTACTCCGCGGACGCACCGACTTCCTCTGCGGAAAGGGTGATGTGTACTACAATGCTGTCACTTTGCAGATGTGTGCTTCCGGCGGTTATCTCGCAGTGCCATCCAAGCCTAAGAAATACGGCTATATCTTCAAGGACTGTGAGATCGTAGGTGAGGCTGATAATGTCGACGGCAACTATACACTCGGCCGTCCGTGGGGCTCAGGCACACCCATCGCCCTGTTCATCGACACCAAAATGACCGTCAGACCATCTTCCGTAGGCTGGAACGAAATGAGCAACGGTTGGCCCGCGCGCTTCGCCGAGTATAACTCAATGACTTCATCAGGTACTGTGATTGATCTCTCGAACCGTAAAAAGGTGTTTGGTGACAACCACAGCAACAATCCTGTCCTGTCGGCTGACGAGGCTAACGCCCACACCCTCGCCACCGTCATGGGTGCCGATGACGCATGGGATCCCACCGAGGCAACCGAACAGGCATCAGCTCCGATCAATGCACAGCTCGCTGACGGAGTTATTACATGGGACAACAGCGACTATGTGCTCTGCTGGGCCGTATGCAAGGACAATAAGGTGATTGCGTTCACTACCAAGCCCACCTATGCCATAGAAGGAAACACCGACGGCTATACCGTACGTGCCGCAAACGAAATGGGCGGACTTAGCGAAGCTGCCGTAGTAAAGGGTTCATCATCGGGTATATCGACTGTAAATGCCGATACCGAAATCGTGGCCACCGCTTACTACAATCTACAGGGAGTGGCCGTAGATGCTTCATGCAAGGGCATCATAATAAAGGTTGATACGACCCGCGACGGCCATCGCATATCGACCAAGATCATAAACCGATAACATCCCTATCATAACAGAAGAGAGGACGCCGTATGACGCCCTCTCTTCTTATTTTTTTGCCTGCCGTGGTAAAGGCTTTAAATCCTTACCTCATCGATGACTCCTTCAAGGGGATACCACAGGAAGCCTCTCACCGTCACATCGGGATACATGGCATGTACGGCCCGCATATAGCGCCTTATCTGCCACTTATACCGGTCGGAATCCTCGCGGCCAAATTTATAATCGACCACATCTATAGTGCCCCCCTCGGTCCAGACAACCCTGTCAGGGCGATAATGAGCCGTTACACCGTTTTTATTGATTATGAACGGCCGTTCGGTAAGCAGGCGGCGATAGTTCTCAAACCATGGCCTGACCTCAGGCAGGGCAAGTATACGTACAAGAAATTCACGTGTGGAGGCAGCTTCAGTCTCTTCAAGGTTTCCGCGTGTCACGGCATTTATGACAGCCTTGTCGATATCAGCGGCCGTGCGCAGGTCACTCATCACCGAGTGCAGCACGATACCCTGGCGACGCGGACGCGACATCTCCTCCAGGTCCTCTATACGGCTCATAGACCATATATGCTCGTTATCGTAGGTGAAATAGTCGGGCATGGCCACATTGGTGTCGCTGCGCGGGGCAGTATCATACTCCGCGACAGGCTCTCCGAATGTAATCACTCCGTCGTCATCAATGCAGTCCGCAAGCGGAGCAAGGATGTCATCATCGGGTGACAACGTGTCGCAGTAAGCCTGATTGGCGCGACTCACGCTCTCCGCAAGCAGCCCTCCGAACCTGCTGTCATCCTTATATCCTATTATCAGTTCGCGGCGCGCACGTGTAAAGGCCACATAAGCGCGGTTAAGCGTGTCGATCCATTCCTTACGGCGATAATCGGCATACTGCTGCCCGAGGGCCGTGCCCTCAAGAGCCGATGACATCGAAAGCGGGAAAAGCGGCGGGATATCCTCACGATTGAAAGCCGCATCGGCAAACGGATCCCACAGCAGACCATCGCACAGGTCAAACCACATCAGCTGTCCGCCCCGGTCAAGCGACCAGTCGACAAAAGGGATGTGAACGCAGGGGAACTCCAGTCCTTTCGACTTGTGGATTGTCATTACCCGCAGCGCATCGACATCCGAGGGGGTGTCGATACTGCGTCTGGCTCCTGTCTCATCCCACCACTTCACAAATGAATGAAGATCGGCATCAGGACGTGAGCAGAAATCGCTCACCATGTCCTGAAAAGCACTCAGGTAGACATTTTCCACCCTGCGGCTCTCCTCCGACACACATCGCGCTATGATACGCTCGACAAATGAAGGGATACTGATGCAATCCATGTTTATGGCATCGTCGACAAGCGCGTCAATAGTGCCGTCTTCGGCAAATGCCATCGAGAGCGCCGCCACTTTATCACGTCCGTTGGCCAGATAGTAACGGAAACGCTTGTTTATCTGTTCGACCGACGCGCGGTCAGAAGCAGCATCCATGGCTCCGTAACGGCTGCGTGCCTTATCGACGTAACGCATCACTGACACAACCAACTGCACTGACGGCGCATGACCCACGATAAGCGAATCCTCCGACATCAGCTGCAATCCCGCCAGCTCCGGATCATCCTGCTTGGCCTGCAGCAGGTGGTCGATCACCAGTTCTCCCTCGCGGTGGGCGGCCACCAGTACCGTGATGTCACGCTGACTGAAACCCGAGGCCAGCTCACGCTTTATCTCGGCCACCATATTGTCAAGCGCCTCATCGACCTCGGTATAAGGTCGCGCTGAGACATATCCCGACACATCTTGCTTGGCGATGCGCTGCATCACGTTGCCGTATATGTCGTCAAGACCGACAGCCGAGGCTATAGTACGGAACACCGTATTGTTGAACCGCACTACCTCGCGGGCGCTGCGCCAGTTAGTATTTTCCGAGGGAATGTTACCGTGGAGGTCAATATGCCGCGCAAAATCACGCGGCACATCATGAATAAGCAGGTCGGCATCCGAGTTGCGGAAGCGATATATCGACTGCTTCTCATCGCCGATAATCAGGTTGTCATTATCAGTGGCAAGACTTTCACGCACAAGTGCGCTGAGATTGGTCCACTGAAGGCGTGACGTGTCCTGAAACTCGTCGATAAGGAAATGCCGCAGCCTGACACCAAGACGCTCGTATATGAACGGCGCCTCCTCGTCACTGATGATGCGCCGAAGAATATCATTGGTATCGCGCAGCAGTATGGAGTTGTTTTCAGCCTGCAGAGCGTCTATCTGACGGTTTACCTCTCCGATAAGTCCAAGCTTGTAGATCTCGGCTCCGAGCCGCTCATACAGGGTAAGATCGCCGTTAAGCGCTATGGCAGCCTCGAGCACCTGCGAGACAAGCGCATCACCGGCAGCATCAGGGGTGAAGTTCTTCTTATACCGCTCTTCCGGACTGGCGACGCACTTATATACAAACTGGGTGACCTTAAATACTCCCGAAGTCCAGTTGTCAAAGTTGTTGAGGAGATGTTTCTTCATCCCTGCCGCGACGCCTGCGGCTGTGATCGACTGCCATGAGGCTACGGCATAGTCCGTGAATGCCTTTGTGCGCTGGCTACGGGCATTATTGATGGCCCCGATGAAACGGACTATCCTGTCAGGATCGGCCAGATAGCCGTCGATCGCCTCGGCATGTAACTTATAGGCCTCCGACAGAGCATTCTGCACAAATGACACGATCTCGCCGGTAAGGCTCGACCGGCGGTTAAATACGTTAAACGCCTTCCCCTCATCGATACGCGCCTTCATGTAGCGTGTCAGCCAGCTCACCAGCGCCCGTTTCCCGGGATCGCCCATCAGTTCGCGGTTGGATATTCGGTTGATGGATGAAAGCATGTCGCTTACACCGACAGCCACGGCACTGCGGTCATCAAGCTCCACCTCATAATTGCCCGACAGCTCGGCCTCGCGTGCGAATGTACGCAGCACCGTCTGGAAAAACGAGTCGATCGTGCTGATATTGAAATTCGTGAAGTCAGCCAGCAGGGCGGTCAGCGCCAAGTAAGCGCGCTTACGGAGCTCATCGGCGGTACATCCCAGTTCATTGCACAGCCGGTCGGCATAATCACTCGTGCGGCCGGTTATACCGGCCAGGGCTGCAAGCTGCTCCACAATACGCCTTTTCATCTCGTCGGTAGCCTTGTTGGTAAAGGTTATAGCGAGGATGGCGCGATGACGGTTGCGGTCAGAGGCAAGCGCATAATGCTCCCCCGACTCCTTGCGTCCAAGAAGCAGCTTTATGTAGTGATATGTCAGGGTATAGGTTTTGCCGGAGCCCGCCGATGCCTTGTGAAGCGTAAGCATGAGAGTAGCTGACGGGGATTATATGATGCGTGCCTTGTAGCCGAGTTCGGTCAGGAGCGCCACGACATCACGCCGGCGGTCGCCCTGTATCAGGATTTCGCCGCCACGCGCCGATCCTCCGGTAGCAAGGCGACGCTTGATCGCCGAGGCGAGTTCAAGCAATTCGTCGTCGCTGCCCTGAAATCCGGTCACAATCGTGGCCTGCTTGCCGGCACGTCCCTTCTTTTCGAGAATGACATCCATGCGGAAATTACGCCGTGGCGTTTCCACAGGTGCGTCCTGTATCTCCTCACCCTCCGGAAGATCGGGATTATTGGCTAAAAACGCCTGCAAGGCGCTCTGCATGTCAGTGGATTTCATCAGTAGCGGGGATATTACTGCATTAAGCCGACGCTGTCAGGCTCGGCCGAAATGAGACACTCCTCACACTCGCTCACATGAAGCGAGTCATGCATACGCGCATGATCGACTATCGACACAAGCAGGATGCCCGCGGTCATATCGTCGACCGGCAGACTGTCATAAAACTCCTTGGTACGCGCCGGATCGGCGTCATAAGCGGCCTTATAGCACTTCACGGCATAGTCCACATTGTCATCATGATCCCACCCTTCGGCAAGTTTCATATAAAGAACCGAAAGCGAACAAAGGGCATCGGCATCCTTCGATGTACCGTCGACCTGATCCGAGAATATGTGGTCACACATAGATCTTGCCGAAGCATAGTCACGCTGCTCTATTGCATGACGCGCCACGTCCAGATCATCCTGCACGGCGACCCGCTCACAGGCCACAAAGCTCAATATCAGTGAAAGAAGTAGAATATGCGTTTTCATGACACTTATATTTTAGTGGATAAGTGGTAAACTTTTCCACAAATATACAAATTTTTTCGTTTACAGCAGAAAAACGCCCTATCGATTTAGGACCTTCTCATATACACCTACCGTGCGCCGGGCGATTACATCCCAATCGTAGTCGCTGAGGTCATAACGGCGGCTACCGGTGCTATCGGCGGCAAGTTTTCGCCGCAGAGCCTCGGAAAGCGACTCCGTATCACCCGTCACAAAGTGATCCTCTTCATTGAGCTGAGGCAACATGTTGGCGGGAATATCACTGGTCAGCGCATCAAGGCCGTAGCTCATTGCCTCGAGCAGCACTATCGGAAGGCCCTCATGATAGGACGGCAGTACAAATAGCCGTGCGTTGGCATACAGCTGGGCCAGCGGAGAACCTTTCACAAACCCGGTCATTATCACACCGGCCTCAGCGGCCATGTTTTTAAGCCTGAGTGAATAGTCGTCCTCATGGTCGGCATCGCCGGCTATCACCAGAGGAATATCCGTACGGCCCGACTTACGCCACGCCTCTATCAGGTCGTGAAATCCCTTTTCCTCTACCAGGCGACCCACCGCCAGTATGTAACCGCCCTTCTTGAGCCCGTAACGGACAAGCATATCATCCTCCCGGATGACATCGGGTTTCATCACCCCGTTATATATCAGATCAGTGTCACGGCGGCCATATTCCCGATCAAGTATTCCGGCGATAGTGCGGGATATGACTATCACCGCATTGCTCCAACGGGTGCCGAAGCGCTCGCCGGTACGCAATATCCGGCGTGCAAGACCGCCCCACTTGGCCCGGTCATAGTCAGGGCCGTGATTGGTCATCACCACCTTCAGGCCCATCATGCGCCCGAACGGCACAAGCAGCGCAGGGCCTATGGCATGCACATGCACCACATCAGGCCTCATCGCGGCAGCCTTAAGCATGGCAAGAGCAGTATGGACGATAGCTTCAAGACTCTTGCGTCTCGGAGCGTACAGATCGATCAGCTTTACTCCACGATACTCATCACGGCGATTGGCGGCGTTCACATAGCATGAGCGGCGTATCACGGTCACATCATGCCCCATAGCCGCTATGCGGGGATACAGCTGCTCACAGTGAGTCTCGACGCCTCCCTGTATGTCAGGTATACCACGTGTGCCTATTACTACAATCTTCATGACTTGGCCGACACCCCGCCACGACCCTGCTCAGGATCCTGGCCCACATCACAGTAGGTCTTGTCGATACACGGCTTAAGGCCGCGCATCACCCTCAGTTTGTTTTTCAGGGCCCACTTTGCGGGATATTTTATATATTTTTTCATCACCGGCGAGGCTGTACCTACCATCCAGCAGTTTTTCGGGCAGCGTGCCACCTGACGGCGCACCTCCTGAGCCCGTTCTCCGGTCCACAGGTCCATGAAGTCACCCTCACGTATATTTCCCATGGACTTTTGCCATATACCCTCCTCCATGCCGTTGCAGGGATAAATCTCGCCCCAGGGATCGATAAAGAAATTGGTGCTTCCCGCCTCACACGGCAACATACGCCGGCCACCTTCGATGTAGTTTATCAGACCCATATTGAAATAGGCCCTGAACCACGACTTGGGATGACGCTCCTTAAGCTGCCAGTCGATAAGCTGCTCGAAGTCGCCGATCACCGCATCCTTGTTGGTGATGAAGTTATCGTACTTGTGGAAATAGAAGGAGTTGTGAAAGGCGGCTGTGGCAAATTCCAGGCCCAGTTCACGCGACAGCTTGTACAGCGACAGCATATCGGCCGAATTATTGTTGGACACCGTACATCCGAACCCGATATCCTTTATTCCCATCGCCTTAAGGGTAAGCAACGTGTCAAGACCTTTGTCGAAACCACCCTCGCGTCCGCGCAGCTCGTCGTTTTTACGGCTCAGACCCTCTATCGAAATACGGATACCGATGTTGGGAAACCGCCGTGCCAGCGCTATCACACGGTCGGAATACCATCCTGAAGTAGAAATGACGATACGGTCGGTATGACGGTAACATTCCTCGACGATTTCTGCCAGATCCTCACGTATAAACGGCTCACCCCCCGTAAGATTGATAAATTTAAGGCGGGGCAGGCTGCGTAGGTCCGCAGCGGTGATCTCGCTGCGTGCGTCGGTGGGATGTTGCCAGATGTTACACATGCGGCAACGCATCGGACATCGGTAAGTAAGGATGATCGATGCATCAGTAGGCCTGGGAATACTCATGTCGTTGCACTGTTATAGTGCATTATTAACGTAAATCAGCCGCGATATATTTTACAGAGGGTCTGATAATGCAGCTCGGGAGAATAACATTCGGCTGCTTTTGCCGCTATATCATGGTAATTCCACTCACGGCGCCATGCCTCTTCAATCGCTTTTCCGAGGTCGTCACGGTCGCCCGGGACGAATGTGATGCCGTTTTCCTCATCGATAAGTTCGGGAATACCTCCGATACGCGCACCCACCACAGGAGTTCCGGCACATAATGACTCTATGCCGCTCAGCGGATTGTTCTCATACCATTCCGACGGGATTACTGAAAACCGCGCATGTGCCAGCAATCCGGCCACCTCATCAGCGTTCAGACGCCCGAGAAACTTGATCTGGCTGCAGCTGCCGTATTTAGCGCGCAATTCCTCGCCAAGAGGTCCGTCGCCCGCGACACGCAGCTCATAAGGCAGCCGCGACGCTACCTCAAGAAGCGTAGCCATGCCCTTCTCTCCCGAAAGGCGCCCCACGTAACAGTAGTAGTCATCGCGCTTCTGCACTATCTCCTCAGGGACCTCCGAGATAAAGTTGGGAATATGGCACAGACGCCCTGCCGGATAGCCACCCTGCTCCATCTTTGATGCCATGAACTTGCTGGGACAGAGCCACGCATCGACCTGGCCGCTCAGCTTGCGGCGGTTCCAGCGCCGTGCCTCAGCCCAGGCAAGCGCGCTTGCGGCGAGCGATCCCTTCATGCAGCGGTGGCTCACCACAGCGCCGGGATTGCTCAGGCACTCCTCACACACCTGTCCGTCACGCAGGAAAGAATAGGCCGGACACACCAGCTTATAGTCATGAAGCGTCCACACCACCCTGATGCCCCGCCGATGTGCCTCGCCTGCCACAACCGGCGACAGATAGGAATGTACATTGTTGAGATGCACTACATCGGGACGGAAGTCATCAAGCATGCGGCCAAATGAAGAACCGACATCGTCAAGACCCAGCACACGCATGGCGCCCTTCAGCTTTGACCCGCCGAAATCAACCTGCGTTGCAAAGTATCGCTGACTCTCCGATGGCTCGTTCTCCGGATAATTCATGGCATATACAGCCACCTCATGGCCGTGGCTGCGCAATTGACGCTCCAGATTGAGCACATACACGCAGTCACCGCCACGGCGGTAATAGAACTTGCTTACAAGCAGTATTTTCACAGCTACTCCGGCCGGTTATACCAACATTCCTGACGCTACCGATGTCACTACATCATTGCCGAGTGAGCGGGCAGCGATGGCAAATGCAAATACAAATGTCGATGAAGGACCGTTGGCCGTAATCACGTTGCCGGCAGTGACGACACGGGTGTCGGCATACACGGCGCCACCCTTCTGAAGCTGATCCTCAAACGATGGATAGCATGTGGCCTCAAGACCTTTCAGTATTCCGAGCGGAGCAAGCACCACGGCCGGTGAGGCACAGATGGCGGCGATATTGCCCTGCTTCTGCCACTGGTTGGTCAGCATATCGTTGAGCTTGCCGCAGGCAGCCAGATTGGTGGCTCCGGGCATTCCGCCGGGCAGGATAAGCCACTCGGCATCATTGGCATCGATCTCGTCTATCGTGCAGTCAGCGGTCACGGCTACTCCGTGGGCACCCTTGACAGCCTTGTCAGAAGTCACCGATACGGTGTGTACTGTCATGCCTGCGCGGCGCAGGATGTCTACTGTACCGAGAGCCTCGATCTCCTCGAAACCGTCAGCTAAAAAAAGATATGAATCATTCATAGCGGTATATGTTTTATTAATTTGTTTACTTCTATATAACACCCGGACCAACCGGTCGCGGCACTAATTATACTTAAATAGTCCTGTCGGTCATTAACGTGGTGAGCGTGACACCCCCGTCGGTAACCTTCAGCTCGGCCATGGCTCCGAACGGCAGCGGTACGTTGCGGTCGACATGACCCACCGGAGCGCCGAAGGCCACCGGTACGCCGCAGTCGGCAAGCATGTCGCGGATCATGTCATACATATCGGCGTAGTTGCGGTCAGGACGGCATTCGGTAAACTGCCCCACAACAACTCCCCGCACACGGTCAAACACCCCCGACAGCCTCATCTGCCACAGCATCCGCTCGATCTTATAGATCGACTCTGCGATATCCTCGATAACAAGAATCGTGTCATCATGGACCGTCACATCATAGGGAGTACCGGCAAGCGCCGTAAACACGGCCATATTGCCGCCACGCAGCCGACCGCAGGCCGTTCCGGTATGATTATATGCATGCGGCTCGATATCGACGGTGATATCCTCTCCGCGCAACAGACTGAACAGGTAGCGCGAACATTCATCCTGTCCACGGGTTTCGGTAAGATGTTTGCACATCGGCCCGTGGATGGACACTATATGCTCGGCATCACACACTGCATGGAGCGCCGAGATGTCGCTGAAGCCGATTATCCACTTCGGATCGCGCCTGAGCGCCTCGCTGTCAAGCTCAGGCAACAGGTGCACCGTGCCGTAGCCTCCACGCGCTGCCATCACGGCTCTGACCTCGCTGTCGGCAAGCATAGCGTTAAGCTCCCCGACACGCTGAGCGGCCGGAGCGCTGTAACTGCCCGACTGCCCGTAGGCCGACGGCATCACCTTCACCTGCCACCCCTGCGCACGGAGCACATCGGCGGCTCCGTCGACATATTCGCGCATCACCGACGATGCCGGTGCCACGATAGCCACCGTATCACCCTCGCGCAGCGGACGCGGTATGATATATTCCTGTTGTCCTGCCATCAGCTCACCTGTACTTTTATTCCCTCGGCACGCATGCGGTCGGCTATACGTTCCAGCTCATCCTTCTCGACCTTACGCAGATTACTCTCAGGCGTAGGACGGTCGATCGAATAAAGCATCACCTCCGAAGGCCCTATCTCCTTGTAGGCATTGATAAGCGCCTCAACCTCCTCATCGGTGGTATTGTCGATAATCTTCCCGTCGTGACTGCCCCGCAGCATCATTGTCTGCACGATACAGCGGTCACCGAACTCCTTCAGCTGCGGTATCACCCGCTCGCAGGTAAACAGGGGTGACCGCGGACGGTCGATCAGCCTCATCGTAGGCGTAAGCGCCGAGTCGAGCTTAAGGATGCAGTTGTCGGCCTTGCGCAGCCCACGGCACACCTCCTCACTGTCAAGACGGGTAGAATTGCAGAGCACGCTTACCTTGGCATCAGGATAATACCGGTCACGCAGTTCAATCGTGTCGTCAATCACGCCGTCAAACTCTGGGTGCAGCGTAGGCTCGCCGTTGCCCGAAAACGTAATCACATCAAGCGGCTGGCCCGCCTCGCTCATCGAGCGCAGCTTGGCCTCAAGATCGCGCTTCACATCGCCGCGCGACGGCAATCCCGCCGTGCCGGTACCCTGACTGTTGTAACCCGCCTCACAATAAAGGCAGTCAAAAGAACACACCTTACCATCGCTCGGCATCAGGTTGATACCCAGCGAACTCCCGAGCC
>CAZIPQ010000027.1:0-20253 GCA_964541165.1 uncultured Muribaculum sp. | reverse complement strand
TGTACAGGGCAGGTTGCATACGCGTTACTCACCCGTGCGCCGGTCGCCGGCGGGTGAGGCCGAAGCCTCACCCCCGATGCCCCTCGACTTGCATGTGTTAGGCCTGTCGCTAGCGTTCATCCTGAGCCAGGATCAAACTCTCCGCTGTTTATCTTTGAATTTGTCTTTTTTTCTATGCTTTTGCATAGTCACCTGACCGGACTTGCTGTTTATTTGGCTTAAGAATTGACTCGAGGCATTATTATAATGCTCTTGTACTACTTAGTCTATTTAATCATTTCAATGTTCTCGTCGTTGACTTTTCGCTTTCGTGATTTCGAAAAGTGTTGCAAAGTTACAAACAATTTTTCAAACCACCAAAACTTTTTGTCAAAATTTTTGTTGTCACTCTTCCGCATTGCCTTCACTAAGGTCGCTCCCGAAAAGCGAGTGCAAAGTTAGACACTTTTATTCATTCCTCCAAATATTTTTATCAGAAAATTATCGTAAAAATTACACTTATTTGGCATTTACCTAATAATCATTGCTTTATCTATAAGTAAATTAGTTCCCGGTTCTGTCTGTGGACCTCTTCGAGGCCCAAACACGCGACCTGCCCATACACCACACCATCGCGGCTTCGCCGCTCGATGTGGTGCTATAATTGCATCGCGGCTTCGCCACTTGGTGGTAACAATGACGCCCGGTATGTTGCGCTCCGCTGGAGCGCCAATATTGATGGTGGGACATCGTACCTGGGGTTGCGCCCCGCTATGCGGAGCTTACCCCAGGCTCCGCTTCTTCAGGCGCGATGCGCCTGGATTGCCGCTAATGCGGCTAATTTACGGTTACGACAATTGGAGAATGAGACTAACCTATGCTTACGACCATTGGCTAATGCGGCGAACCTGTGTTTACGGCTATTGATCCGGAAATCTCGTACTCGCGCAACTTTTAATATTTCCACCCATCTTTACACCTGATCAAAAAATAGCCGGGCACGCTGATTGCAGTGTGCCCGGCGAATGATTGGAGTATTTTACTCGGCAGCGGTGGTAAGGATTGACGGAGCAGTATAGACTCTTGCCGCCAGTTCCTGATCGAGCATATACAGGCCCATACCGTTGTCACCTATTAATGTGAACTTGTCGATGAGCTGACGCGCGGTCTCCTCTTCCTCGACCTGTTCGCTGACAAACCAATTAAGGCGATCGCGGGTAGCATAATCATGCTCCTCCTCGGCGAGAGCATAAAGCGCATTGATCAACGAAGTGACTTTCTGCTCATGGTCGAGGGTATCCTTAAATGCCTCAAGCGGAGAACTCCACTGTGTGGGGACCTCAGCGATCGGCTTAAGAACGACACGGCCACCGCGCTGATTTACATAATTGATGAAGATCTCTACGTGAGCAAGTTCCTCCTTAAACTGGATACGGAACCAGTTGGCAACTCCGGCACGGCCGTCAGCCTCAAACTGCATGGCCATCGACAGATAAAGATATGCCGACCAGAATTCGGCATTGATCTGCTCATTAAGAGCATCTTGCAATTTAGTACTTAGCATAAGTTGTTTGTGTTACTATTTAAATAAGACTTTCACCGCGAATATAGTAAATATTGGGGTCAAAATGATATATTTTCAGTAACTTTGTACATTATATATAGACATTTTACAATGGAGCTGGAGCAATTTAAGAAACTTCTGGAACGCGACCGTTCAGTGCGACGGTACGATGAAACGCGCCTGATAAGCCGTGAAACACTCGTCTCACTTGTCGAGCTGACCCGTTTCTGCGCATCAGGACGCAATGCGCAACCGTTACGATACCGTCTTGTCACAGAACCTGATGAGCGTGCCGGGGTATTTGAGCATCTGGCATGGGCCGGCTATTACAAGGATTGGGCCGGGCCGGCAACGGGAGAACGCCCCACAGCCTACCTGATACAGTGCCGCGACACCACACTTGGCGAAGGTCTGCTCTGCGATGACGGCCTGCAGCTACAGGCCATCACACTCGGCGCCACCACGTTAGGCATCAGCTGCTGTATAATAAAGGCGTTCAATTCCAAAGGTGTTGCCGACGCACTTGGTATTGATCCTCGTTACAAGCCCCACTATGTACTCGCATTAGGCTACGCTGCCGAAAAGGTCAAACTGGTGGAAATGAAGCCCGACGGCGACTTCAAGTATTATCGTGACGAGGATGACACTCAGTGCGTACCCAAACGACCCCTCGACCAGCTCATAATAGAATAATCAGGAATGGACAATAAAAAAACACCGCTGCTGGGCATGACCCTCCAACAGCTCGGACAGGTAGCGGCCGAGTGCGGGCTGCCACGTTTCACAGCCAAGCAGATGGCCGACTGGCTTTATAACAAACGTGTCACCGACATCGACGCCATGACCAACCTGTCGCTGAAAGGGCGGGAGAAGCTGAAGGAAACCTACACCGTAGGACGTGTGGCGCCAAAGGAGGCGGCTCACTCGGTCGACGGTACGGTAAAATATCTGTTTGACGGACGTGGCGGACGCGACATAGAGGCTGTGTATATACCCGACGATGACCGCGCCACGCTGTGCGTGTCATCGCAGGCCGGGTGCCGCATGGGATGTACGTTCTGCATGACCGGCCGACAGGGCTTTCACGGCAACCTTGACGCCAGCGACATCATAAACCAGGTATTGTCGATACCCGACAGCGAGAAGCTGACCAATATAGTATTCATGGGCATGGGCGAACCGATGGACAACATCGACGCCGTAATGCAGGCAATCGAAGTACTTACCGCACCATGGGGGCTGGCCTGGAGCCCGAAGCGCATCACAGTGTCATCGATAGGGAAACTCGACACGCTGCGCCGGCTGCTTGACGAGACCAAGGTGCATGTGGCCATCAGCGTTCACTCGCCTTCAGCCGAACAACGCGCCGAGCTGATGCCGGTTGAACGTGCCTATCCGCTGAAAAAGGTACTTGAACTGTTGCGCGGTTACGACTTCAGCCACCAACGCAGGCTCTCGGTAGAGTATATAATGTGGAAAGGAGTCAATGACGGGCTGCGTCAGGCACAGGCGCTGGCCCGACTGCTCAAGGGCCTTGACTGCCGCGTGAACCTGATACGCTTCCACGCAATACCCGACAGTAATCTCGCCACCGCCGACAACGACACCATGACAGCCTTCCGTGACCGCCTTAACGAACTTGGCATCACAGCCACGATACGCACCTCACGCGGTGAGGACATAGCGGCGGCCTGCGGTATGCTTGCCGGTAAAAACCGTTCTCCCAAAGCCGAGTCATGAACCTGAACCATATAAAAATAGTCAATTTCAAAAATATTGCCGAGGCCGACATCGAGTTTTCCCCCCGCGTAAACTGCTTTCTCGGGAATAACGGCATGGGTAAAAGCAATCTGCTCGATGCCATATATTACCTGAGCTTCTGCAAAAGCTTCACGGGAATGACCGACAGGATGCTCGTGCTACGTGGCGAATCATTCACGATGATCCATGCCGACTACACCCGCAAAGGGGTGGAGGAGCAGGTACAGCTTGGCATGACCCCGGGACACCGCAAGACACTGAAGCGCGGTGGCAAAAGCTATCAGCGGCTGTCGCAGCATATCGGGGTATTTCCACTCGTGATGTCATCGCCGCATGACATCGACCTGATACGCGGCACGGGGGAGGAACGGCGCCGGTTGATGGATCTGGTCATTTCACAGACCGATCCGGTGTATCTCGACGAACTGATACGATATGGACGATGCCTCGAACAGCGCAACAAGCTGCTGCGCGACCATGTGGCCGATCCAAATCTGTATCTTGCCTTGGAGCTTCCGATGGAGCATGCGGCAGAATATATCACCAATGCCCGACGGAACAAGCTCAAGGAGATGGCCGCGACTTTTGACCGGTATTACACCGCAATCGCCGGCGAAGGCGAGCATGTGACGCTTGAGTATGTCAGCACATCGGAAGGTCGGCCTCTGTCGGAAGTACTGGAGGCAAACCGGCACCGCGACGAGCTGATAGGACACACTACGGCAGGACCTCATCGTGACGATATAGAGATGCTGCTCGATGACATGCCGCTGAGGCGCACGGGGTCACAAGGACAGTGCAAGACGTATGTTATCGCATTGCGCCTGGCACAGTATGACCTTCTGCGTGAAAACACCGGCATGTATCCCATGCTGCTACTTGATGATATATTTGACAAGCTGGACGCGACAAGAGTGGAACGGATAATGGAGATCGTGACACACGAGGGATTCGGTCAGATATTCATAACCGACACCAACCGTGCCCATCTTGACGAGATCATGAGGCGCACGAGCGGTGACTACCGGATGTGGAACGTAACCAACGGCTCATTCAAACAGATAAAGGAATGAAGCGTACCGATCCAAAATTATTAGTTGATATAATCAACGAAAGCCTCAGACGCGACGGGCTGTCAGGACAGTTCAACGAGCAACGCGCCGCCTACCTGTGGGGAGAAGTGACAGGGCCGGGTATAAACCGGTATACCACCAGGCGTTACGTAGACCATGGAGTGCTCCACGTATACCTCAGCTCTGCCGCCCTAAAGCAGGAACTGGCATTTGCACGTGCCTCAATAATCGCCGCCATCAACAATGCGATCGGGAGCGAGGTACTGACCGGCATCGTCATACACTGACGAGCCAAATCGAGATTTTTTATAACTTTGTAGCCCGCTGCGACGTTATAGTGATGTAATCAAAATTCAAAATTATTATGGAAACTACCCGCCAAGCTAAAATATCAAGACTCCTGCAGAAGGAGCTCAGTGAAATATTCCGTCAGCAGACCGCCAAGACCCACGGCGTGATCATATCGGTCAGCACGGTGCGAGTGTCGCCCGATCTAAGCAGCGCACGCGTGTATCTGTCGGTATTCCCGTCGGACAAGGGTCCGGAACTGCTTGAAAGTATCAAGCGCTCATCCAAGACAGTACGTTACGATCTGGCTCAGAAAGTACGCTTCCAGCTTCGCAAGACACCGGAGCTGTCATTCTATCTGGATGATTCACTGGACTATCTTGAAAATATCGACAATCTGCTGGCCAAAGATCAGGCATCTGAATAAAAGCCGCCGCAATGACAGCACTACGTATAGCGCTGCGCTATCTGTTTTCGCGTAAATCCCACAGTGCGGTCAACGTCATATCGCTCATATCGCTGGGCGGAGTGGCGGTGGCCACGGCTGTGATCGTATGTGTGCTGTCAGTATTCAACGGATTTACCGATGTGGCAGCGGCAAAACTTTCGAGCCTGTCGCCTGACCTGCGTGTGGAAGCCACCTCAGGCAAAACAATTGCAGACGCCGATTCGCTGTCGCAGCTAATCAGCGCGATTGACGGGGTGGAAATAGTGTCGCCGACTGTCGAGGAGCATGCCCTGGCCATTTATGGAGCACATCAGATACCGGTGATGATGAAGGGAGTCACCGACAGTTACAGTGGGCTCACCGCCATCGACAGTCTCGTCAAAGAGGATGGCATCTTCATGACCTCCGACGAAGAACATGGCAATTTTATCACGCTTAGCGTCGGCACCGCCATCCAGCTGGAAGCCCGTCCGAGCCCGTACAATATTGTGAGGCTATACGTGCCGCGGCGTACCGGACGCATCAATCCGGCCAATCCGATGGCATCGTTCAGAGGTGACTCACTGGCTGTAGCCGGGGTATTTCAGACCGAACAGGCTGAATATGACACAGACATGGTGCTCGTACCGCTCGAAGTGGCCCGTGATCTGCTTGACTATTCAACCGAAGCTTCAGCAATCGAGATAAAAACAGGCGCACTCCGCAGCCCCGGAGAAGTGGCAGCCGATGTGCGCCGTGTCATAGGTGACAATTATGTGGTAAAGGACAGAATAAGTCAGCAAGCCCAGTCATTTCACATGATCGCGGTCGAGAAATGGATCACGTTTTTCTTGCTGGCCTTCGTATTGATCATCGCATCGTTCAATATTATCTCCACACTATCGATGCTTATTATCGAAAAACGGGATAATATGGCCACTCTCCGTGCACTCGGAGCAACCCCCGGCATGATACGCGGAATATTCATCATCGAAGGATGGCTCATAGCGGCAGTAGGCGGTGTGGCCGGAATTATAATCGGAGCTGCCGCCTGCCTGGCACAGGAGATCGGAGGATTTATAAAGTTAGGAGGTAATCATGAAGCAATGTCGATAACCGTCTATCCCGTGAGGGTCGAGGCTACCGACATGCTTGCAGTATTGTTGCTTGTGATACTGATCGGGTGGCTTACTTCCACCCTAACCACTGTAAAAAGCAGTGTAAAATAATTAAGTTACAGTTTATTGAACCAGTAGACGCGGTTGGCGTCAGCCTTGAGCTGATAGTCACCGTTGATCGACATGCGCTTGTTTACAACCGAAGTCTTGCCCGACTTGGGATCAATTGACATCAGGGAATAGCGGCCCTTCGGAAGATCGACCGACACATCACCGCTCTCACGGGCATATACTACGGCACCATTGTCGCCGGAAAGCATCGGAACGGCGCCTGTCACAACATTCATCGCCGCAACATCAGCCAAAAATTCATCATTATCCACCTTGATTCCAGGACATGAACCGCCTCCCATCAATACAGCCCATGCCATATCGGGATAATTCTGCGCATAATAGGTGACAGCCTTATCGGGATAGCGTGTGGCATATTCGCTGACGGCCTTGTAAGCCTCATCGAAGGTGACTTTGCCGACCTTCATCTTGCGAGCATGCTGACGCGGAGCAAGATTTTTACCGCCTTCAGGAGCATATACGCCATCGGTGTTGTAGTGCCAGTAGCGGATGTCGATGATATCTACAAGTTTTGACCGTTCGGGATCAGCGAGAATTGCATCCTGCACATCCTTTGTTGTAGACAGGGCAATCATGGGATCCTTGCCGGTTTCACGCTGCCACTCGCCTATCACGTCAAGCCAGAACTCGACAAAGTGCTGCGGACCGGTGAACTCAGCGCTTATAAGATGCACCACATTGGGATCATCGGCAAAGTTGTCGAGACACTGACGGATGTAATTGCGATGGAGCTCACGGCGCACCGGATGGTTTTCGTCATAGAACATGTCGGCCACAAAAATACGCTTGTCGCCGGCAAACGGAACCGGTTCGGGAAAGTCCGTCGAATTGATGTTATTGACTGAACGCCAGGGAGCATCGACCCAGTGAGCACCGGCTTCGAGGATATTATGCTGGAAATAATGCTGATTGAACAGCAGAAGACCTTCAGGCGCACCCTTTTCAGCAAACTCACTCAAACGTGCCCAATACCACTTGTTAGGGCGGGTAAGGTCGTATTTGCTCAGGCCTTCCCACGCGGTGCCCTGACCGCTGCGGGCAAACGGCTGCTCATAGAACGGGCCCCAGACATCACCGTCGCGGCGACGCACGCGCTCATGGTCATCGCGGCGACGCTCATACCACAGGCCATAGTTGTGGTCAAGGACAGCGATATCATTTTTAGTCATGTAAGTCACAACGGAATCTATGCGGTCGGTAAGACCGTTTCCTTCCCTGCCGGGGACAAAGCGGGTCACATGAGGCTTGGCCTGCGGCAGATAATTATATTTCAGTTTGCCGTTCCACCAGGGCACTTCCTGACGACCGCCCACTATAAGCTGGCCGTCACGCACAAGACGTCCGTTGGCGATTTCATATACAGAAGGTGCAGATGGCTTGGAAACCACATTACGGGTCTTAATATCGTCAACCGACTTAACTCCGTCAGCATCAACCGAAGCGGTATAGGGAGCATCCTCAATCCAACGCTTCATGGTGAGACGCGGCTGATAGGCCTCCTGAGCCAGAGCCATGGCGGCCTCAACAGTAGGACTGCTCGTGGCATTTACCGGCATGGGGAGTATACGCGACTGGGATGCAGGCACACTGTCAAGGCGCTCGTCAAGCTGCGCATAGAACAGGCTGCGCGGACGCACATGATTGTTTGACTGTCCCCACTGGCCATCACCGGAGAACTGTGACCAGCAGCCGAACGCACGATTCTGAGCATCGGGAGCCGGTGAATAGCAGTCGATACCTGCAGCGGTACACTGCCATGCCATACTGTTGGCAGTGTTCCAGCCCGCACCGTTTTTATCCTGACCGAGATTACGGAAGCTCAGATCATGACCGTCGATATTGACAACATCAAAGAGCAGGCCGGGGGCCCAGGCGTCGATTGATCCGCTGAACCCGAGCGCCTCGTCGGCATCACACTGTACAAAAGCGTTAGGACCTGGGGCACAGAAGCCGGCAGCAAAATCATGGATGCCATTGCGCGAATAGCAGCGCTGGAACAACGCTTGCTGACCAAGGGTCAGATAAGTGCAGCGGCGCATTCCGCCTACTTCAGAAACAGGATCAGTAGCCATACAATCCTCGACTGTAATACGTGCAGCACCGGGCTGTACGATCACAGCACTTCCGGCAAGATGCTTGAAGTTGACACGGCGTACCCAGCAGTTTTCAGCATTATCAATAGATATGCCTACCCAACAGTGGTCCTCATCAAGCGGATACGCAGGATCATATACAGAGGCGATGGTGAGATTTTCGACACCATTCTCTCCAATACGGCCTGGCCATGAATATGTAGTAACTGTGGCAGGAGATAATTTTGCATCAAGCGCCACTGTGAGCGGCGCATCGAGGGTGATGCTGTCGCCGTCAACCGCAACAACCGTGCGATCCCATGTAAGGTTGGTGTCGCCAGTCTTCCAGCCGAGGGCGCTGATACCGCCGCCGAATATGTCACATCCGATCGACTCAATCCATTCCTTAGTCGCCTCGCGGGTAATGTTGACACGATCGCCGGGCTTGATCCCTTTGACCGAAGAAAGATGCAACGTGCGGCTATTGACGGGCACATAGGCATCAGTAACTGTCATGGTGTCGCCATTGATAATGTCACGGACACCCTCTACATATACAGCAGCTCCACGATCCACACCGTTCTTAAGCAAGACGGTGGCATCGCGGTCGGCACCACGGAGTACTATTCCGGAAGCGGGTATACGCAAAGCCTTGTCGATACGGTAAGTACCTTTGTCGAGCAGAACTGCGCCACGGCGCCCCATCGCATCGGCAGGCAATGTGGCTACGTAATCAATAGCTCTCTGCAGGCGGTCGGAATTATCTCCGTCGACCAGACTTACATGCACCACATTCGGCACATCGGGTATGGGGACTTCCGATTTACGGTAGCCACATGTCGAGAAATCAAGTATGCGGTTGCCGCGGGCATCGGTAATATATGTCACTGTATCGTTTTTGACCTGAAGGTCAATGGGCTGCTGAGCCGTCGCTCCAAGAGCGGACAGTGCAGCAGCCCATATAAAGAAAAATCTTATTTTCATGATAGTTTCAAATTTTTCCACCACGTGCGCGGATGCGCTCGTACCATGCCTCGCGTTCTTTCACAAGGTCATAGCCGCGACCCGACAGATAGTTGTTGATGCGGCCCTTGTATTTACCGAACACCTCGTGCTTCTTGTTGGAAGTCTCGGCATCGATGGCAAGTTCACGGGCTTCGATAAGCCACGCCATTATCTGGGCTTTTTCCTCATCGGTCAGTGTCGGCATCATATCCAGATGTGAGTTATAGGTAACCATCAGCACCCCGTAAGTCATACCATCCTTCACCCCATCTATCTGCTCGGGAGTAAGGTAGAGCGACAGATCAGCGGGAAATTCGAAGTGGCAGCGGTAAAGCGCAGCATCCTTCTCATCGTTGGCAGCCTTGACAGCCTCATTCTTGGCATCACCGATTAGCGACTCTTTGGCAGCCTTCACCTTGTCATCGCGCTTGGAATAGATGTCATTGAGCTTAAAATAGCGGTTAGCAACGATTTTAGTAACTTCCTCAGCCTTGACTGAATCGTTCAGCTCGAGTTTATCCACTATCTTTTTCGAACGGTTTACTATCGACTCGACATACTTCGGATCGCGCCCGTCAGAGTCAAGCACAACTGCCCCGGCGGAGAAAGTCACCGCCGCAAGCAGCATGCATAATGCAAATATACGTGTCATAGTCAGTATTTACATGAGTTTGCCTTTGGCGGCAAGAGTGTCATAATTGTTTCTCAGGTCAGACCAATCAACCTTTGTACGGGTATTGATACCGTTGATATACTTCTCGATATTGGTATAACCGTCACCGTTGCAGTCACCGTTGGCATCAGCGGGATCATTGGGGTTCAAGCCATTGGCAATCTCCCATTCATCAGGCATACCGTCACCATCAGTATCCTTGTAGGGTGTACCCTTATACTCCGGATAACCGCCCATCTGAGCAGGATCGGTGATGATGCCAAGCTTGTAAGAGTCCTTGGGCAGACGACGGTGCTTGAACTGACCATCCTCGCCGAGTGACTTCGGAGAAAGACCGCTCACGTCACCATAGGCATTGTCGGGAAGATTTTCCACATAGTAAGGAACACCGGTGCGTACCTCCTCGATGATGCGCTCGTCAATAATGTCACGTGTCGGTATTGTAGCGCCCACGTTGTTAAGCACATAATTGTAGGCATCATCGGCAGTGGTAATACGAACATAAGGCATTTCAAACGGAGCCTTGGCACGCATATAGTCGGTAAATTCGCCGCAGTCAGGATCGCTCTCGATCTGAATACCGCCGGCCCAGTTATCGGCAGTGATTTCGGGATAGCCCTCCATTATGTTGCCCTCGGCATACACGCGGCCATACACCTTGTGGTCGAGCTTGCTTCGGCCGGCCTCAGGCTTCAGGATACGATGACCGATATTGTTATCTTTCGGAGTCGCAGGACCCGGCTTGTAGTAATTGTTGATCATGTTGAACTTGGCGGTATAGTCGCCGCCGTCAGCGCTGCGGTGTACCCAGTTATAAACCACATTGTTGACAAAGTTAAACACACCGTTCCATCCTATCGAAGGATTACGGCCTGAGTTGCTGGCCCAAAGATTGCGGGCAAACATACAGTTCTCGCCACCGAGCGTACTACCGAAAGCATGGTTATACGTGTCGAGAGCCTTGGCCGAGATTGTATTCTGAATAGTTACGTTGACGGTAGGTAATTTCAGGTCGGTAACCTCATACTGGCCCTCGCTCGGGTCATACATGTGGCGGTAGAACGAGATATTCTCGTCCAGGCCCCATTCAGCCGAGCAGTGGTCGATCATGATATTACCCACCGGATTACCTCCGAACGAATCCTCACGGTTGTGCACGCGGGTATCGCCTCGGCGGAAACGCATGTGGCGCACGATCACATCGTGAGTGTCAACCTGGAACGACTCACCGGCTATACATACACCGTCGCCCGGAGCTGTCTGACCGGCAATGGTAATATACGGAGCCTTCACATAAAGCGGAGTCTTGAGATTGATCACACCCGACACATTAAACACGACGATACGCGCACCGCCCTGCTCACAGGCCTCGCGGAACGATCCTGGACCGCTGTCATTAAGGTTGGTCACTGTGATCACCTTGCCTCCACGACCGCCGGGAGTGTACATACCGCCACCCTCAGCACCGGGGAAAGCCGGGATTGAAGCCTTCACAAGGTCATCGGGACGCGAAGCCCAGGGCACATAGGGGCGTCCTTCACGAGCTTCCTGCTCTACTATCGGCTTCGCTACCGCCCATGCCGAGTCAGCATGTTCGCGCGCCGAGGTAATCATTTTCTGATAAGTCTCACGGGCCTCCCCGTTGATCTGGGGATACTGCGCCTGCATTGCAAGCGGCATCGCTGCAGCAGCAGCCAGCGTTATTATAAATTTATTCCTCATAGCAGTTTTATGATTGATTATATCAGTAACAAAAATAGCAATAATCCCACACAATTCCGTGTTTAAAGACGTTAAAGTCTCTAACACATTTAATGCAAGTATTATACAATAAGACCCTGTTACCAATCAATAGTTTAATCCATTACTTCATTTTCCCACCATACATTAACGGCCCTAAAGTCCTTAATGACTTCAAGGCCGTTAAAAACATTGTGGTCAGAGAATAATCCTATTACTCGGCGAGCGGGTCAAATGTACCGGGTGCACCACCGTTATTATCATCCTCCCAACCTATAGTCTGGAGAAGTGACGGATTATTGTTCATAATGTTTCCATTGAAACCAAGAATATAATATCTCGGCAGGAAGTTCATATAGAGCTCGATATGATCCGAGTTATAACCGTCACCTTTCTTCTTCTTACGCTGCAGATAAGTATCATAGAATTCGTTCAGTGCAACGAACTGAGGAGCGAGATCCTCACGCAGGTCCACACCGGCAGGACGTACTACATCCTTCAGCGGGTCAGGATTTTCACCGTTTGCACCCCACTTCACGTCACCGAGGCCGTCGTTGTAATCATTCTTAACACGGAATTCCATATTATCGCAACGGGTGCCATTCAGCGGCTTAAAGCCAAGCCAGGTACAGGTGTTTCCACCCCAACCGGTAAGGGTCCATGTCTGGGGAGCACCTTCTACCTTGCCAGCACCACCGTCATAGAGCATCCAACGGCGGGTATCCTCAAAGCGCTTGCCCTCATAAGCCAGCTCAACCTGACGTTCATAGAGGATAGCAGCCATACATGCGGCCTGATCGCTTGCAATACTTGGCTGCAGACCATAGTTAGCCACTGATGAATCATATACGCGGCTACGGATACGCTTAAGCTGCTCAAATGCTACATCGGGATGACCGGCCATACATGCAGCCTCGGCATAGTTCAGCAATACCTCGGCAAAACGGATTTCCATATACGGAGTAGCCGAATAAGTAAAGCCCTTTCCTGTAGTTTCGAAGGTATAACGGCAATTGGAATTAATATCAAGATCATCGGTACGCTTACGGATATACATACCCTTAACATTACCAAGGAGGTTGTCAGGACCGTAAGTATTGCCACTCTCGATATTGTCGCGGTCAGCGGCCGATTCATACCATACGTAATTCCAGAGCTCATAGGCATCACCCTTATAAGGATTATAGTTCTCCTTATTACGCGGATCACCGTTGAACGCCCAACGCACACCGGGGAAAGCGAATGTACGATAGAAACGCGGGTCACGATTCATATAGGGATGGTTGCCGTCATAAGCGATTCCCGAAGCATCCAGACTTGTATAGGCAGTGTAAGATGAAGGACGCTTACCGTCGGCCATCGGGAAGAGATCAACCATATTGGCTGTCGGAGTCATACCACCGCCACCCATGGCGTTTGAAGGACGGATACCATGTTCCCATGTGTTGTTTTTACGGTAGTCAGGACCCGAGCCGGCATCTACAATCTTATTACAGATAGTTACGAAAACAGCCTCGGGATTAGCATCCTCAACAAACATATTGGCCCAGTTTGAGGCATTCTTTCCAGGATTACCTTCATGAGCAAGTGCATAACCGCATGAAGCCATCACGGGAAGAGACTCCTTGATTACCTCATAAGCTGCCTGCCAACGTGCCTGATCGTTGGCACGGTTAAAGAGCGGGCTTGCCCAGAGCACCATCAAGCGACCCTTAAGTGCAAGAGCAGTACCGGAAGTAACACGGCCATAGCTGTCAGACGATGACCAGCCTGCACCTGTTGCGGTAAAGGGTGCCAGCATCTCGGCAGAACGGTCAAGATCCTCACATATAAATTCAAAACATTCCTTGGCTGTAGAACGGGGAGTAATAGAAGTAGCCACCGGATCCTGAACCTCAGTGATGATAGGAATACCGCCATACCAACGGAACATCAGATAATAGCACCATGCACGCAGGAAGTAAACCTGACCGAGAAGCTGATCCTTTTCCTCCTGAGTTAGAGTACTTCCGGAAATACCGCGGATAATATCATTGATGTTACGGATACGACCCCAGCAGTTCTGCTGAATATTACCCATAGTTCCCTGAAAATAGTCGGGGATAGTATTGCCGGTAATTGCAGTACGCTCTTTTTCGGGATCAACAAATGTTCCGAAGCCGCTGTACTCCTCGGTACATTGTGACATACCGTCGGAGCGTCCTGTACTCGGATACTGCCAGCCGGCACTACCGGCCGGATCAGGCAGAGCAAATTTATAAGCGTCAGCTACACGGCCTGAAGCTCCGCTGAAAAAATTGTACGCAGCTTCATTGGTCTGTTCATAGTTCTGCTTTTCCTGCAGAAATTCATCACTACAGGATGAGAACATGGCAGCGGTCAACGCTGCGAAAGCATAATATTTAAGTTTCATTATAGTATCCTGTTTTAGAATGAGAGGTTAAGACCAACGGTAAATTTACGGAGTACCGGATAGCTGCCATAGCTCATCATCGGATCCATAAAATGGTCGGGATAAGGATTATACAGGCTCAGGAGATTCTGGCCGGTCACATTCACGCGGCAGCTGCTCACGCCGAGAGGCTTAAGAATTGACGAAGGCAGTGAATATGCGATAGTCAGTCGGTTAAGCTGTACGCGGGCACCGCTGATACGCCAGAACGATGATGCCACACTGTTGACATTCGAATATGCAAGGTTAGGCATGATTGCATCACGGTTCTCCGACATTACCAGATTACCGTTGTAATCATAAATATCCTGATATACAAACATGTTGCTTGGATCCCAGAACGAAGGCATGTTAGTGTACTCAAGTGACTTGCCAGGCTTGAGAGCCGAGGTGGGAAGTACTGTGTAACCGCCCCAGTTACCGCTTACCTGAGCTGTAATAGAGAATGCCTTGTAAGTAGCGTTAAGGTTAAGTGTCACACCATAAGGATTTGAGCGGTTCGAAAGACGCACCTGGTCCTCAGACTCCGATACTACACCGTTGGGGCCGGCATATGTACCGTCAGTATTCTGTGTACCACGGATATCCTTATAGATAAGCATACCGGGACGAACCTGATCCTTATTCATACCCATATAAGTAGTGATACCGTACTTATCGAAGTACTCTTCAATATCCTGGAATGAGCGGAACATACCGATGCACTGCATACCCCACACACCGACGTCGGTGCGGCCATTCTTCTGAATACTGCGGTAACCCTGGTTCTTGGTATCCCAGTCGATAAGGATTACCTTGTTGTCGTTAAGACCGGTATTGATGTTGATCTTATAGCTGAAGTCCTTGTTCACACGGTCACGCCATGTTGCGGCGAGCTCGATACCGTAGCTGTCCATCTTACCGTAGTTGGTGTTAGCAGACTGTGTACCGACGGTACCGGGGATTGATGCCTTGTAAGGCAACAGCATATCGCGGTCCCAGTTGTAATAACCGTCGATATTGAAAGTCAGGCGGCTGTTAAGTACATTGAAGTCGATACCTACGTTGGCCTTGTACGACTTATCCCAGTGAGCATCGCGGTTTACTGCCGAGTTGTTCTTGTTAAGAGTAATATGGCTACCTGCATTGTTGGTATCACCTGTACCGAAAGCCGGACCTTTGTCCTTATCGGTACCGTAGGTCTGCATCCACTGCCATGCTACAGTATTATCACGACCTGTGATACCATAAGAACCACGGATCTTAAGATAATCGATCCAACCTACATTCTGGTTAAACCAATCTTCACGCGATACAACCCAGCCGGCAGACACTGACGGGAAAGTTCCCCAGTAGTTCTCGGGAGCAAATTTAGTCGACGAGTCGATACGCAGAAGGAACTCAAGCAGGTACTTATCAGAATATGCATAATTGACACGACCGATGTAAGAGAGAGAACCTGACTCAGCGCGTGTAAACACTGTAGTCTGATCACTGTTCTCACCTACTGAGTTTGACTGGTCAGTAGTAAATTCATACGGGTCAGTTACATAACCATAGAGGTATTCGCTCTCTGACTCGGTTTTCTCTATTGAGAACAAAGCACCGACTGAGTTAACACCGAAATCACGGTTATAAGACAGGGTGAAGTTCATCTGATAGTTGTCAGCACGGTCCATGCTGCGCGACAGGAAGCCATTGCCGGCACCGCCGTTAAGCACAAGACCACCGCCGTTACCAAGCAGCATGTTGCTCTCAGCCAGCAATGCCTCATATTCCTCTTCCTGACCGGGTATCGGAGTATAGAGGTGACTGCCGCTACCGGCGCGGTGTGACATATAATATATCTTATAGGCCGAACCCTTCTGGTTGGTCTTGCCGGTATTGATCGTCTTTGCATAAGAGAAGCGTGCCTTCAGGCCCTTAAGAGGCTTGATAAAGCCCATGTCAACCTCAATTGCAGTGTTGATCTGCATATTGGAGCTCATCGTACGGCTGTAATCGCCAAGATTCTGCAGAGTAGAGAAGTGATAGTCCTGCTGCTGATCCTGACGGTTGTTGCTCGGACCGTAAGAGGCCATCGGAAGTCCGTTGACATACTCCGGAATATACGTGGGGTGAGTCAGGAGGATATTGTAGTCATCAGTACCTGAACCACCTACCTTAATAAGAGGAGTGTTCTTCTTGCCGTAGTCACCTGCTACCTGCAAGCTGGCCTTTACATACTTCTTCAATGTCACATCGACACCTGCACGGTAGTTCCAGCGGTTGTAGTCAAGCTTTCCGAGGTTACCGTCCTGATCAAAATATGAAATACTTGCAAAGTAATTAGCTTTTTCAGTTGCACCACTTACACCTACGCTATGCTTCTGGGTCCAGCCTGTCTTCCAGTGCTGATCAAGAAGGTCGTAGTTAAGATTGCGCATGGCGTTCAGCTCGTCGAGCTGGAAGAGATCGGTCTTTCTGTTGAGGGTAGTGCTCTTGGGGTCAGCAGCCTGCACGGCGTTCCACAGCTGTCCATACTGATATGCATTAAGCATCTTAGGACGTCCTACCTCATCGGCATAGCCAAATGAACCGCTATAAGAGATAACTGGTTCTCCAAGTTTACCTTTTTTGGTAGTTACAAGGATTACACCGTTGGCGGCACGAGAACCGTACACGGCAGCGGCTGCGTCCTTAAGTACAGAGATACTCTCGATATCATTGGGATCAAGGTTATTGAAAGCAATAGCACCGGGATTCTCGTTGACGTTACCTACCTTGATATCATTCGGATAGATAAATCCATCGATTACAAACAGAGGCTCCTGGGCAGTACTACCTACCTTGCTCATGTCATCACTGTTACGGATAGAGATACGGGCGTTCTCACCGGGACGGCTTTCACCACCGCTTACGCTAAGACCGTTGACCATACCGCTGAGGGCTGATGCAAGGCCGCCTGTTGACAGGTCAGTGATATCATCCATCGGCACAGTAGCGATAGCACCGGTAAGATGAGCCTTTTTCTGAGTGCCATAACCTACCACAACCACCTCTTCAAGAGTCTGTGAATCCTCTTTCAGGACAAAGGTTTTCTGGCCGAAATCCTTTTCTTTTACTACTAAGGGGATATAACCTACATATGATATGACAACCTCTTTGCCGGCAGGAACTTTCAGGAAGAAGTTTCCGTCAATGTCGGTGGTAGTACCTATTGTAGTGCCCTCGACGCGCACGCTTGCGCCGATCAGCGGTTCGTCGGTTTCGTCAATGACCGTACCGTTGAACTGTATGTCCTGGGCCATAGCCGGCATTGCCAGCCACATAGCCACGAACATAAACAATACTTTTACTATATTACTATGTTTCATTGCGGTTTACTATTAAATTAAGGTATTATTCAAACCAGCGGGGGTCACCGACCTTATTGGCAATGGCCGACGAAGTAGGCTTGAAGCTGATACCGCCGTTCTCTTTGCCGAAGTCAAGCACCTGGTTGTAATCAAAGTTAAGGCCTTCCTCAAGCGCCATGCGGGGATTACCGTTGGTATCATTGCCAAGGTCACTGCTATCTACATTGCGACCTTCAGTAGCGCATGCCAAGTTATTGCTGAAGTAGTTCTTACCGCGGGTATACTTGTTAATACGGAATGTATCATAGAATATATTCGATTTGAAATATACGCTGACACCATTCTGTATATTGTTACCGAAGTCCTTACCGGTAAATGTACGGATAAACGTATTATTGTTCCAGTTATGAGTTGAACCATCCTTGTAAGCATCACCGAGCGGTTTGTTAGGCTGAGCATTACTTGCGTTGTTGTAACGTATAAAGTAGCTCTTCGTATTAACCTCGGTGTTATAGAAAGTATTATTCTCAATAGTCATAGCGTAGATAAGACCATGGTTTTCCCAAGCATCGCCGGTCATCATGGCAAGACCAAACAATGCCTTGTCACCGCGCTTCTCGCTGTAATGCAACTGGAATATGCAGTCCTTGATTCGCAGATCCATTACAACCCATGAGCCAAAGCCACCCCATGTGAATATACCGCACGGAAGATCCTTAACCCAACAGTTTTCCATGATGATAGGTTTCTCAATAACCCAAACACTCTTTGCATTGCTACCGGCATATCCGAGTGCATCACCTTTTATCGAAGGATCACCTTCGGCAGCAAGACGAAGGAGCGACGAGCTGTTAGCTTCGCTCATCCCGCTACAGTCAAAGTTGATATTCTTGATCTTAAGACCATTCTGGGTTGAGATGCATCCTTCTTCTCCAATCACGATCACCGGGCGGTTGATTTTGTCACCGCGCAACTGAACCTGGGTTAGCTTGAAGTCAAGCACTCCGTCAAGTTTGTAGGTCTGACCGGCCTGAAGCTCAAATCCGACTTCCTCTCCTGCCTCGGGAAGATTAGAGGCGATATAAGATGACAATTCTGCACCGGCAGGTATAACTGTTGCGGGCAGATATGTATTGAAGTCGAGCTCGGCAACCTCGGCTGAACCTGTATTGTTGAGCTTCGGATTACCAAGAGTCTTGAGCCATACCTTATATCTGGTTTCTTCAGCACGGTCTATTATGAGCGAACATCCGTCAATAACGCTGTCCGTCATAAGATAGACGGGATTATCAGGATCATCCACTATAGCCACACTGGCCTGATAGCCACCGGCACCTTTTATGAGTGGCCAGGTGAGCTTGGTGCTCTCCGTTCCGTTAGGATTGACCAGAACGGCGAGATTGTCCGCTGTAAGCACGGGCGCCGCCAGCTGTACATTGCTTACGTCAATGACAAATTGTTCTTTGTCGTCAAAGCCATCCTTGGCACATGACGCCAACAAGATTGCCAAAGCCGCACAGCTGATGCTGCTGATCTTTTTCATTTTGCTGTTCATAGATAATTATTGATTGGTTAATAGTTTATTCACACTGTTTTTTCTTACTTATATCAATCGGCCTGAAATACCTCCTTAAGATATCGTATATTCTCGCCGAAGTTTTTCTTTACGTTACGTGCTTCCTGAGCGTTGCGTGAGCGCTCTACAATAAGCCATCCGCTCCATCCCATTTTGTCAAGGGTACGTTTGAGGGCAGGAACATCTATGGCCGGATCATTGGGAAGAGTCACGCCGTCAGTATTACTGCAATGGATCTGACAGATACGTTTTGCTCCCAACGTACGGAGCTCCTTGTGAAGGTCACGCTTGTTATCAAGAGCATTCTGTACCGAATAATATATTTTGACACCCGGCGACTTGATCTCTTTGAGCAACTGTATGTCACCCTTTGCATCCAGAGGAGTACGTATGCCTATCACCTTACCTTTGGCTGCAGCAAGCTCACCGGCCTCGTGCAGGCGCTTTACCAGTTCCGTACGGGCCTCACCCTTAACGGTCCAGTCCTCTTTTATACCGCCAAGCGGCAGGTAGGCTACATCTGCGCCCATGGCATCCATTGTCATAAGGCAGTCGTCTACAAGACCGAGATAATTTTTATGAGTCAGGAATGACTGACCGTAAAAACCGGACATGGCAACAGAGGGAACCTCAACGCCGTTCTCTTTCGCAGTGGCAGGATAAAGTTCACGGAAATGAGGCTGGTGCAACTTGTTATCAAACGTATCTCGTGTGCCGAGACCGCCCATATCCATTTCAACGCCGTCTCCACCAAGCTCTTTCATGAGTGAAAATGCGCCCAGTTTCTGACGTTTAAGCATCATCCAGTCACAGGCTCCAACTTTATAACGCTGCTCACCGTCACCCTTGGCGACAGGAGATGAAGCCGACACGGGGCCGACAAAATTTGTCAGCAATATTATGCTGACCATCAAAATCTTAAAGTATGACATAGCTTTACTATTCCTTGGTATTTGCAATAAGGATTATAGGGGCATCAGTTTTTTAGGTAAAACTTAACAATATTTCAACCGCCTAAATTAATAGTTTTTATTTAGATGTGCAACTATTTAACCCTATTATTTTTACAATAACTC
>CAZIPQ010000026.1:5639-20480 GCA_964541165.1 uncultured Muribaculum sp. | reverse complement strand
AGCGGAAAAATACAATATCTATACATACAATCAGCTCCCCAACGGACTAAAGACAGTCCATTGCCACACCAACTCGCCGGTGGAATATTGCGGCATCGCAGTAAAGGTAGGAAGCCGTAATGAAACTCCCGATCAGTATGGTCTCGCCCACTTTGTAGAGCATACCATATTCAAGGGTACGGCCCGACGCAAGTCATGGCATATAATCAACCGCATGGAGTCAGTAGGCGGCGAGCTCAACGCCTACACCTCGGAAGAGACCACGGTAGTGTACAGCTGCTTTCCGGAAGGGCATCTCGCAAGAGCTGTCGAACTGATTGCCGATCTCATCACATCAAGCTGCTTCCCCTCCGCCGAAATCGACCGTGAGCGGGAAGTGGTGCTCGACGAGATTGATTCTTATCTCGATTCTCCGTCAGAGGCGATATTCGATGATTTCAACGACCTTATATTTGCCGGCTCATCACTCGGCCACAACATTCTCGGCACGGAATCTACCATCAACACATTCACATCGGCCACCTGTCGGGAATTTCTTGATAAGAACTACACGCCCGACAATATGGTGTTGTTCTATTCAGGCCCGGCAACTGAAAGAAAACTCATGACCCTGGCCGAGCGATACTTCGGCACCCTGAACCGCAAAAGCGTTTCGGTGACACAACCGGTGCCGATAGAAAACGCCCCTTTTGACACCCTGCGCAAAATGGCAACCCATCAATGCCACACCGTGACCGGAGCGCGTATTCCCGGACTCACAAGCGACATGAGACATGCCTACGCGTTACTGTGCAACATAATCGGAGGCCCGTGCATGAACTCGCTTCTCAATATAGCGCTCCGCGAACGCCATGGATACGTGTATTCGGTCGACGCCTACACGTCAATGTTCACCGACTGCGGCACCTTGACCATATATTATGGCTGCGATCCCGAGCATGTAAAACCGTGCCGGCGACTTGTCGCAAATACTCTTGACCGCCTGAGCCAGTCGACAATGACAGCCACCTCGCTTGAAAAAGCCAAGAAACAGTATCTTGGACAGACAATAGTCGCCTCGGCCAATCTCGAACAGATGGCACTCGGCGCCGGACGGTCGGTGCTGCTGACAGGCCGTTGCGCCACCCGTGAAGAAAGGATTGCCAACATAATGAACATTACGCCCGAACAGCTCCGCGCGGCAGCTGAGACAATTGCACCGTCAAGATGCTCCACCCTTACATTCGGTGAATATAAAAATTAGGCTAATTAGACATATCAGCCTAATTAGCCTAATTTAATTTATTCCTAAAGGGGGATTATTTGCCGAACATTCCACCAAGCATTCCGCCGGCTTTATTTTTCAGGCTGTCAATCACATTGTCCTTCACGCTGTCGAGCCCGGCGTTATCGAGAAGGCCCTGAGCGCCAAGTTTTGAAATAATGTCGGTAAGGGAAAGGTTCTTAAGGTCAAGAGTCTTGAGAACATCAGTTACCTTTGAAATATCGAAACCGTTACCAAACTTGGCGGTAAGCTGCTTAAGAATGTCTTGTATGTCCATAATCTTAGTCAAATAAAGTGAATAATTCTCTTATTCTAACAAACGAGCTCACCTTAAAGTTTTGTAGAAGTGTCCGATAAACGGTCTGTCAGGCACTACATCTGCCGATAATCCTTGGCGAGACCGCCGGCGCTGGTCTCCTTATAAAGCGACGGGATGTCATGTCCGGTCTCCATCATGACAGCCACAACCTTATCAAATGACACACGATGCGTGCCATCGGTAAAGGCCGAATATATGTTGGCGTCAAGGGCACGCGCGGCAGCATAGGCATTTCGCTCGATACACGGGATCTGCACGAGTCCGCACACAGGATCACAGGTCATGCCAAGGTGATGCTCGAGCCCCATCTCGGCTGCATATTCAATCTGGGCCGGGCTTCCACCGAACAGCTGACTCGCAGCCGCCGAAGCCATGCTGCAAGCCACTCCTACCTCAGCCTGACAACCTGCTTCGGCTCCTGATATCGAGGCATTGCATTTAACTATATTGCCTATAAGACCGGCAGTAGCCAATGCACGCAATATCTTCTTATCATTGAAATCACGGCTTTCCTGGAAGTGATAAAGCACTGCCGGAAGCACACCGCTCGCCCCGCATGTAGGAGCAGTCACGATCTTACCTCCCGACGCATTGACCTCACTCACGGCAAGAGCGTAGGAAAATACCAGTCCGCGTGAACGGAGATTGTCCTTGTAACCGCGGGCCTTGATATAATAATTGGATGCCTTGCGACGAAGATTCAGCGGACCGGGCAGTACTCCCTCCTCATCAAGCCCGAGTTCGACAGCCGCGCGCATGGTGGCCCACACCTCGGCCAGATAATCCCAGATATCAGGGCCTTCGCACTGGAGTACATACTCCCAGTAACTGCGTCCCGTGCGCTCACACCACCCGAGGATATCGGTCAGCATGGTCATTTCGTAAATATCGGGGGTTGTGGCCATAGGCTTATCCTCCTCGGCAAGCGCACCACCGCCCACGCTATACACAGTCCACTCTTCCATAAGGTGACCTTCGGAGGTATAAGCCTTGAAGGTCATGCCATTGGGATGAAAAGGAAGAAATATTTCAGGCTTCCACACTATCGTTACCGGTGCATGTGGCTCAAGAGTCTGGATAATTGCGGCATCAGTCATGTGCCCCTTGCCAGTGGCGGCAAGGCTGCCATAAAGTACCACCTCAAATGAGGCGGCACCGGAATTACGTGCCAAAAACATTTCGGCAGCCAGACGCGGACCCATCGTGTGGCTGCTCGACGGCCCATAGCCTATACGGAATAATTCTTTGATCGATTTCATCAGTAGAGTGTTATTTAGAGTTCAAAGTTACGAAAAATTCATAACCCGATAAGGCGATATGAGATATTTTGGCTAACTTCGCAATAAGATCGATCAGTTGCCACGATAATGAAGATAGGAGATATTGATTTAGGCGAACGCCCGGTGATGCTGGCTCCGATGGAGGATGTCACCGACCATTCTTTCCGGCTCATTTGCAAAGAGTTGGGAGCCGATATGGTATACACCGAGTTTGTAAGCGCCGATGCCCTTATCCGAAATATCGCAGCAACAACCCGCAAACTGCATATCAATGACGGAGAGCGCCCGACGGCAATCCAGATTTACGGCCGCGAGGTCGAGCCGATGGTCGAGGCGGCACGCATAGTGGAGGCAGCGGGGCCTGACATACTCGACATCAATTTCGGATGTCCGGTAAAGAAAGTGGCAGGCAAAGGTGCCGGTGCCGGAATGTTGCGTGACATACCCAAGATGCTTGAGATCACACGCGCTGTTGTAAATGCCGTCAAACTACCGGTAACCGTCAAGACACGCCTCGGCTGGGACCACGACTCACGAATAATTGTCGAATTGGCCGAACAGCTCCAGGACTGCGGCATACAGGCTCTTACCGTACATGGGCGCACCCGCTCTCAGATGTATACCGGCGAGGCCGACTGGGAGATGATAGGCCGTGTAAAAGCCAATCCCCGGCTGCATATTCCGGTAATCGGCAACGGTGACATCACGACTCCCGAGAAAGCCGAACAGGCGTTTTCACGATATGGAGTGGATGGAGTGATGGTGGGACGCGCATCAATAGGCGCTCCGTGGATATTCCACGACATCCGCCGGCACATGCATCCCGAGGAGCATCTTCAGCCGATGTCGATAGCTGAAAAATTCAGTCTGCTGCGGCGGCAGATCACTGAAAGTATAGAGAAGATCGACGAATACCGCGGCATATTGCACATACGCCGCCATCTGGCCGCTTCGCCGCTCTTTAAAGGAATTCCATCATTCCGCGACACACGCGTGGCCATGCTCCGCGCCGCCACATGGGACGAGCTCAACGCCATCCTTACCCACATACAGCATGACATATTACCAGGCATAAATCAATAACGAAGATGACACGACGTTTCACAATACTTTTCACTATCATTCTTGCTACGGCAATCACCTTGTCGGCGCGTAAACCCATCGAGGTAAAGCCAGGTGAGTTCTCCGCCATTGACTCCCGGTTACCTGCAGGCTTCATAATCGCCAACAATCCTGATTCAGCGGGGATGATCGTCACCTCGGCTGACGATGACATCGCCGACCTCATCCATTTCACGGTAAAGGACGGAATACTGACATGCGACATCGAAAAAGGAAATTATAAAGACCTTTACAAACGTATTTCCACCGTAATGGTGTATGTGCCCTCCCCTCTTACAAGCGTCAGCATTAACGGATCAGGCAACGTCGATATCAGAAACAAAGTCGTTACGGCACGTGACATGAAGATGAATATCAGCGGCAGCGGCAACATGACTCTCGGCGGTATCACAGCAGGCTCACTGCTGATGGCTATTAACGGATCAGGCAATATACAAGTCAGTGGCGACAACACCGTCGACACTCTTGGCATCGACATATCCGGATCAGGAGAAGTAGCCGTCAACTCGCTTAACGCCGTGGAGACAGCCGTCAGTGTAAAGGGATCAGGCAATGTGACAATAGCCGGGAAAAGCGACTTCACCGACCTGAAGATAGCCGGTAGCGGCGATATCAACTGCCGGAAACTATTGTCACGTGTGGTCAACGCCAGGATAGCCGGAAGCGGCAATATCGACTGTCATGCCGGCGAAATGATCAACGCGACCACTTCGGGAAGCGGCACGATTAACGTAAGCGGCCATCCGGCCACCGCAAAGATGAGCGGCACAAAGAAAAATATCAAAATCCACAAATAACAATCTCCCAACACTACAATGAAGAAGATACTGGCTTTAGCACTGACTATGGTGACAGGACTGGCATCACTCCATGCAGTCCAACTCAAACATTATGAAATCAACGTACAGGACTTCATCGAACTGAAAGTTGTCGAAGGACTGCGTGTTGATTACGTATGCAATGCTGATTCTGCAGGTTACGTCACCTTCGTCACCGCTCCTGAACTGGCGTCAGTGCTAATGTTCAACAATAACAACGGATCACTTTCAATGCAGATAGCCACCGATGGCATCGCCTATGACAATCTGCCCACAATTAGGGTATATTCGCGCTTTCTCGAAAAGGTGCAGAACAGCGGCGACTCACTTGTAAGGGTGTTGTCTATGGCTCCCGTTCCTAAATTCAGGGCACGTCTCATAGGCAACGGACATCTGGCCATTCACGGGATAAATGCCAATTCACTGGAGGCCTCACTCGACACCGGAAACGGGTTGCTCACTCTTGACGGAACTACAGAGAATGCGAAACTGGTCGTGGTAGGTACCGGAGCCATCGAGGCCGACGAACTCAAAGCCAACGACATCAAGTGTTCACTTGTCGGTACAGGTCACATAGGATGTGCACCCGAAACGTCACTGTCAGTTACCGGCGCAAGTTCAGGCAAGGTATATTACAAAGGTGATCCCAAGATCAAGAACCGCTCCATAGGTATAAAAATCATTCGGCTTGACGAGAACTCCGCCATAGCCGAATGACCATTCATAAGTTACTGATATACCTGTATTAATAAGCCAGTACGTGCCACAGGTCACGTATACGCTTTTCAGGATCCCATTTGCCGGCAAAAGTCCAGCCGGCAGTCACACCGTGAAATTCCGGGGCATCGGGAGCCGATGCCAGATTATCGTCAAGCCATCCGCTGTGACCACCCTCGCGTATACATCCGAAGAAATAAGTACGCTGGCCCCAGGGACAAGGATCAAGCACCTTGTCGGTATAAGCATAGCGGATTTCGCTGTCATTGACATTGGACGACAGGTCACAATGCACCAGATAAAACTGAGCGTCATGATGATAGCGGCCAAGCGGAGTCGGTGAGAGCGCGTCAAACACCGAATTGGTAATCACCAGTTTTTTGTCCTTATCACCGCGGCCGTCATGCCATATTATGGCGTGGCCGTCGCCTGTAAACTTACAGCGTGTGGCATAGCACCATCCACGCGGGCACAGGAAGTCCACACCACGGCACCTCAGATCGAGGTCGGCGTGGTAATACATGCCCCCGGCATCCCTCATCCATAGTGACAAGGCGTCGTTACCGTCGGCCCACACATTGCTGTTGATCACAATAGTGCGGTCGGCACGGCCGAATATCGCCATCTGATGTGTGGTGGTATTCTCAACCGTTGTGCCGTAGTTGTTGTAGACAGTCAGGCCCGAAATCACGCAGTCGTCGGCCCCCTCCATTATCACAATCACTCCGTGATGCACATTCTTGCCATTGTACTCTTTAACCGTTTTAGTCTCCTCGGTTTCGGCAAGACATATTATGGTACTGTCGCGGTTTTCACCTACAAGTATCACATTCGGGCGATCGATAATCACCTTTTCATTATACATCCCGTTGCGCACTAATACCTTGTAAGGCTCAGATCCTTCAGGAGCGCGTTCAAGGGCTGCCTGTATGCTTTCGCCTGGATTGACAATTGCGTCAAAAGCCGACATGTCGATCGCGGGCTTACGGTCCAGATCGACCACGCCGGTCACATTAGCTCCGGGCGAGTTAAGGTCGAGAACTATCTTGTTGGCCGGATCATACTTGTCGGCCCAGCTGTCATACAGCGCATACAGGTCACGTGGCTGAGTGCTGAACCAGCTGTAACCGTTGCGGCGCTCATAACCGATATTCTCCAGATGACGGCGCGGTATACCGTCGCGGTCGCAGACATAGGGCTGACACTCGACAAGGTCATAGTAACGGCCCCACATAGGCAGAACTTGCGGATCAGCTTCGAGCCGACGGTCCATGCGCCCGGCAGAGGTTCGGAAATGCTTCACTGTCACACCGGTCAGTTTGTACTTGTCAAACCACTTCATCGCACTGTGGACAGAACGTTTCACACGGTCATCAGGCTCAGGGAGCGACATGAGCAGTTCGACTATACGGGAACTTTCAGGAGGAGAATATGATGGCAGCTCGTAGGCACGGGCCGAAGCCGGCGCATAAGTGTCACGGTCATGCTGCTGACACCAGATGGTCAGGTCACCGTCACTGTTTTTTATCTGCGTATCGAGTATACACTGCACACCTTTGTCAAAAGCCTGCATGCAGCGGGCACGCACCGCCTCATCAGTCAATGCGGCTGAATAAGGCGCCTTCATCTGCGCAATGTCACGCAGCAGAAGCATCGTGTTGACCATCGCATCGTCATTGTATGTAACGTGAATCTGATAGCTTTTCGGATCAGGCCAGAACTGCGGCCAGCCGCCACGCTCATACTGTCCTGACAACAGATAATCAACTCCCCGCCTGAAGGCGTCACGGGCCAGCGTGTCGCCTGTGGCATCATATAGCCGGGCAAGATACTGCATCTGGGTAGTGGTGGCGCTGTTGTCGGTTGTAGAGTCGTCGCGGCGCGACTTCTGTGCCAGAACCTTGTCAAGCTCCTCGGCCGACATAGGGCGGGTCATATCAATATTCTTGGGCCAGCCGCCGGTCACACGCTGATAGGCCATTATCTGGTCACCTATCCGCTTGGCCTCAGGAGTTCGGAAAAATTCAGCCGATGTCTCACGTATAAGATTGCGTCGCTGACCGCGGCGCTGTGCATCGGCCGATGTGAGCCCGATGACAAGCATCAATGCAACAGCCGCACATCGGGTTATAAAGGATCTATTCATGGTAGATAAAAAAGACAGGGGCATGGACATAAGTGTCCATGCCCCTGATTGTTGTTCATAAATACTTGTTATGCGATGCTTATACCGGCAAAGCCCATGAATGCGAGGGCGAGCATACCGGCACATATCAGCGCGATAGGCACTCCACGCATCGGAGCGGGAACATTGACCAGAGTAAGCTGCTCACGGATACCTGCGAAGATGATGAGCGCGAGGGTAAAGCCGATGGCGGTAGCTACGGCATACACGAGCGATTCTCCGAGGTTCATGCCCTTCTGTATAACCAGAATGGCAACACCGAGCACGGCACAGTTGGTGGTGATGAGGGGCAGGAACACGCCGAGAGCCTGATAAAGCGCGGGAGCGATTTTCTTCAGGATAATCTCAAGCATCTGCACCAGCGCGGCTATCACGAGGATAAACACGATAGTCTGCATATAGCCCAGCGACAGTGGGTCGAGGACATAGATCTGCAGCAGCCAGGTCACCAGAGTGGCGATAAGCATGACGAATGTCACCGCGGCACCCATGCCGACAGCCGATGACAACTTCTTTGACACACCCAGGAAGGGGCAGATGCCGAGGAACTGGGCAAAGACAATATTGTTGACGAATATTGCCGTGATTATGATTGAAAGATAGGCAAGCATGACTGTCGATTATTTACGGATGTAATTAAACAATGCCACGAGGAATCCGAGGCCGATGAAGGCACCGGGGGCAAGTACAAACACGAGTGAGCCGTAGGTCTCGGGATAGATATGGGCGCCGAATACACAGCCGGTGCCGAGTATCTCACGTACAGCGCCGAGGAGTGTCAGCGCCACCGTGAAGCCGAGACCGATACCGATTCCGTCAAAGAGCGAGTCTCCTACCGAGTGACGCGAGGCAAAAGCCTCGGCACGGCCGAGCACGATACAGTTTACCACGATCAGCGGGATGAACAGACCCAGCGAGGCGTCGATGGCCGGTGCATAAGCCTTGATAAGCATCTGCATCAGGGTCACGAAAGTAGCGATCACAACGATATAGGCAGGAATACGTACCTTATCGGGAACGAGGCTCTTGATGGCCGAGATAGCCATGTTGGAGCAGATAAGCACACCGGTTGTAGCCAGACCCATTGACATACCGTTCATGGCCGAACCGGTAGTACCCAGTGTGGGACACATACCGAGCAAGAGAACAAACGTAGGGTTCTCAGCCACGAGTCCATTATATAGAATACGTAGTTTATTCATTGTTGTGGGCGTTTTTATAGGTTTCAAAAGCCTTGAAGCAGTCATTGAGAGCACCGAGGAAGGCACGTGAACTGATGGTGGCGGCAGTGATGGCATCGATAGCTCCGCCATCCTTGGCCACGGTCATGTTGACCACGGCGGGATTCTTGCCGATAATCGAGCGGTTACCCTCTTCCATACGGAACCATTCATTCATCTTGGCGCCGAGACCGGGAGTCTCACCCTGCTCAAGTACCTGGAAGTTTACTACCACACCTTCGGCATCAAAGCCATACATGACCTTGACGAGACCGGAGAAGCCGTTTTTGGTATAACCTTCGACAGCTGCACCGACAAACTTGCCATTCTCATAGCCGGGATAAACGGTGAACGGCTCTTCAGGAGCGTCGAGCACCTGAACAGTCTCGGCATCGGCGAGAGGATCGTTGTCAAACGCAGGAAGCACAGCCTTGATGGCGTTCTGGCGGTTTTCAAGCTTGGCCTGCTCGATAGGACCTGAAGTAAGTCCGTTGGCCCATGCCAGCAGGGCGGCGGCCACGATAGTGATCACTCCGAGAGAGATGATCATGTTGGGCAGTGTTGAACTAAGCTTTTTCATTTGGCACTCCTTTCTCCGAACTTACGCGGTTTGATGTAACGGTCGATCAAGGGAACTACACTGTTGGCAAGCAGGATGGCAAACGACAGACCTTCGGGATAAGCACCCCACTGACGAATGATGACAGTGAGCACACCGATAAGTACGCCGAACACAAGCATACCCTTCTTGGACATAGGCGAGGTCACATAGTCGGTGGCCATGAAGCAGGCACCGAGGATAAGACCGCCTGACAGGAGCTGTACGGGAATGTTGCCGCCGATAAGAAGAGTGAACAGAGCAACGGAGCCGAGCACGGCAACGGGGATATGCCAGCTGATCACACGCATCACGAGCAGATAGGCACAGCCGAGAAGCAGGGCGATAGCGCTGACCTCACCGAGAGAACCACCCATGGCACCAAATGCATTGGCCATGAGGTCGACAGAGTCGGGAGTTGCCTCACCGAGCTTGAGCAGACCGAGAGTGGTAGCGCCGGTAGTGGCGTCAAGGTAATTCCAGGTATTCACTCCGGGGAGGGGCCATGTGGTCATCTGTACGGGGAATGACACGAGCAGGAACACACGGCCTACGAGAGCGGGATTCCAGATATTGCAGCCAAGACCGCCAAATGACATCTTACCGATACCGATAGCTACTACCGAACCGATAAGCACGATCCATACCGGAAGGTTGGAAGGCAGGTTGAAGGCAAGGAGAAGGCCGGTAAGGATGGCACTGCCGTTGGCAAGTGTCGGAGCCTGACCAAACATCCATCGGTTGATGACATACTCAGTGGCCATGCAACCGAGCACAGCGGTGAGAATGACAATCAGGGCGCCCACTCCGAAGAAATACAGCGAGCAGGCAAGCGCGGGCAAAAGCGCTATTATGACGTGCCACATGCAGGTCGACACCGTGCGTGAGGTGTGGACGTGAGGCGACGCCGAAATTGTTAGCATTGGAGTCATTTTTCCATCAATTATTTTTGCTGACGGGCGCGGATGATGCCACCGACAGTAGTTTTACCAAGTCTAATAAAATCAAGAAGCGGACGTGATGAAGGACAGGTGAAGCTGCAGCAGCCACACTCTATACAGTTCATCACCTTGCCGGCCTCAGCCTCTTCCCAACGACCCTGACGCGACAGGATGCTGAGCAGATAGGGCTCCAAACCCATCGGGCAGGCGCTGACGCATGATGCACAGCGGATACAGGGTTCGGGAGCGCGACGAGTAGCCTTGTCTTCGGGAAGGAGCAGGATGCCTGACGTACCCTTGACTGTAGGAGCGTCGATGCGCACGATACTCTTACCCATCATCGGGCCACCGAGGATGATCTTACCTGTGTCGGCGGGAACACCACCGGCGATCTCGAGCAGAGACGCGATATTGGTGCCGAGAGCCACGCGATAGTTGCCGGGCTTGGCCACAGAAGGGCCGGTGATGGTGAGCACGCGGTCAACAAGAGGCTGACCGTAGCGCACTGCCTCGTACACAGCGTAGGCGGTTGCCACGTTCTGAACGATAGCACCGGTTGCGATAGGCAGGGCACCCGACGGAACCTCCTTGCCGATGGTAGCGGCGATAAGCTGCTTCTCACCGCCCTGAGGATACTTGACCTTGAGGCCCATTACCTCGATGCGGGAATCATCGGCAGCACAACGGGTAAGCAGATCTATTGCATTGCCCTTGTTGGCTTCGATGCCGATAATGGCGCGTTCTACACCTGCCGCACGCATCAGCAAACGCACACCTTCGAGGATTTCCTCGGGGTGCTCGAGCATGAGGGCGTGGTCATTGGTGAGGAACGGCTCACATTCAACAGCATTGATGATAACCACCTCAGCCTTACTGCCGGGAGGGGGACAAAGTTTTACCTTGGTGGGGAATGTGGCGCCACCGAGACCTACGATACCGGCCTGATCGATAATGTTAACGATCTCCTTGCCGTCGAGAGCGTCGATCTGAGCATCGGTACGGAGCGGAGCGCGGTTGCGGATAGCCTCGAGGTCAGCGGCATGATCCTCATCACTTGCGGTGATGGTCACGGCATCGACAGGCTGTCCTGCGGGATTCTTGAATTTATCGACCTTGGTTACTGTACCAGAAATTGAGGCATGCACATTGGCCGACACGAAACCGCCTGCAGCGGCCACGATGTCACCACGTTTTACGTGGTCACCTTTTTTCAGCGTACACTTGGCAGGAGCACCGATGTGCTGGGCAAAGGTTATTGTTACCTCACGGGGTAGCTCGACGTCAACGATCTTGGATGACTCGGTGAGCTTGCACTCAGGGGGATGTACACCCCCGATACGAAATGTATGGAGCATGGTGTTATTCCGGTTGCTGGGTTTTCTTTACTAATGTAGTGTGGATGGCGTGAGTAGGACACACGGCAACACACTTCTGACACACACGACACTTGTTGAAGTCGATGTAGCTTAGATTGTCGGCGATGGTGATGGCATCGAAGGCACATTCTTTCTGGCACTTCGTGCAACCGATACAGGCAACCTTACACTCCTTCATGGCCACAGCTCCGCGGTCTTTGTTGGCACATGCCACCCACACACGGATACCCTTGGGCCCTTTCTTGCGGAGTTCGAGCAAACGACGCGGACAAGCCTTAACACATGCACCGCAACCGGTACACTTCTCGGCATCGACTACCGGCAGACCGGTAACGGGATCCATGTGGAGAGCGCCGAAGCGGCATGCACCCACACAGTCACCACAACCGAGACAGCCGTAGGGGCAGTCAGTGGTACCTGAACTTACTGTAGCCAGAATGGCACATGACTTGGGGCCGTCATAATTGGCGGTGACAGGTCGATTTTCACACGAGCCGTTGCAGTGAAGCACAGCCACCATCGGGGTCGACGCAGCAGCGGTGAGGCCCACAATATCGGCGACTTTTTTCATGGCTTCCTCACCTGCTCCGGGGCAATTGAGGTTGTCAAGCGAAGTGGCCGAGGCACATGCACAAGCGAAGTCGTGACAGCCTGAGCGTCCGCAGCTGCCGCAATTGGCGCCCGGAAGCAAAGCCTCGATCAACTCGATGCGTGGATCCTCCTCCACATAAAACCGCTTTGAGACAACGTAGAGAATCGCTGCGCCCAGCACACCGATTCCGCCCAAAATTAGAATAGCAATAATGATTGGAGACATCTTCTCACGGTAATTGTTAGACAGATAATTAATTATAGTTTTTCAATTTTCCAGGTATAGTGTTGTTGCACCTTTGACCGTATCATGTATAATATACCAAAATACAATCCGGTGGTAGCAAGACCGGCAAGAGCACTGAGTCCCTGATTGAGTCCGGCAGCCGAAGCCGCAGCAACTCCGCATCCAAGGGCGACACAGGGCAGGACAAGTGCTACAAGAGTAGCCGACCACTGCTTGCTGTTATCAAGCGTGATGCGCACACGCTGACCCTCGGTGTAGGTTGACGCCGCCGCACTGGGGATAACCAGTACCGGGGCATTTTCGTCAACAGGTTTGCACAGCAACTTGGCTGCACACCCACTGCAATTCTCTGATCCGTCACCCACGCTCACCGTGACCGAGTCATTGCTGACTGCGGTCACAGTGGCTATGTGCATTATACGGTCGGTCATCAGTCGTTAAGCTTGTGGATTACGAGGCCTGAACGCAACTTGGGTTCAAACCAGGTTGTCTTAGGCGGCATGATGTTGCCGGTATCGGCAATATTCATCAGCTGGGCCATCGACACAGGATAAAGCGCAAGGGCAACCTTCATCTCACCAGAGTCAACGCGACGCTTCAGCTCGCCGAGGCCACGGATACCACCGACGAAGTCGATGCGCTTGTCGCTGCGCAGGTCGTGGATGCCGAGGATATCACGCAGTATGAGGTCACTCGAAATGGTTACGTCAAGCTGACCGATGGGATCGTTGTCATCATAACGTCCCTCACGCGGAGTGAGGCTGTACCACTGTCCGTCGAGATAAAGCGAGAAATTATGCAGTGCGGCAGGACGATATTCTTCAGTGCCTTTTGCCTCAACGATGAAATCACGGTCAAGAGCCTTGAGGAATTCTTCGGGAGAGAGACCGTTGAGATCCTTAACCACGCGGTTATAATCGATGATGTTCAGATGAGAGGCAGGGAATGCGACTGCAAGGAAGTAATTGTATTCCTCGGTGCCTTTATGAGCCTCGTTAGCCTTGGCTTTCTCATTGCCTACAAGAGCGGCGGCGGCAGTGCGGTGATGGCCGTCGGCAATGTAGAGCGATGGAATGGAGGCGAAGATCTCAGTGATACGGTTGATCATCTCAGGATTATCGATTACCCAGAAATGATGACCGAAGCCGTCTTCACTTACGAAATCATATTCAGGCTCTCCGGCAGTAACGGTGTCTATGATCTGCTGTAGCTCGGCATTATCATGGAATGCGAAGAATACAGGCTCAACATTGGCATTATTGATGCGCACATGCTTCATACGGTCCTCCTCCTTATCGCGGCGGGTAAGCTCATGCTTCTTGATACGGCCCTCCATATAGTCATCGACATTGGCGGCGACTACAAATCCGTATTGTGTACGGCCGTTCATGGTCTGAGCATATATGTAGTAGTGCTCCTCATCATCCTGTACGAGCCAGCCATTGCGCTGGAATGCCTCGAAATTGGCCACTGCCTTGTCATAGACCTCGGGAGCATGCTCGTCCATACCTGGAGCAAAGTCTATTTCAGGTTTTATGATGTGGTAGAGCGACTTTTCGTTGCCCTCGGCCTCGGCACGAGCCTCTTCCGAATTAAGCACATCATAAGGACGCGAAGCCACTTCAGTCACGAGATGACGCGGGGGACGCACACCTTTAAACGGTTTGATTTTTGCCATGTTACATGTATTTAGAATTGGGTTAACTAACGTTCAATCGTCTGTTCCCTGTCGGGACCTATTGACACGATGGCGATAGGCGTGTCAAGCTCTTTTTCAAGGAATGCTATGTAATTGCGGAACTCAACCGGGAACTCATCCTCGCTGCGCATGGAGGTCATGTCAGTCTTCCAGCCGGGGAGAGTAACGTAGATCGGTTTAATCTCATCTTCTTCTATCGAGAACGGGAACTCATCGACACGCTCTCCATTAATCTCATAAGCCACGCAAGCCTTTATCTCGTCAAAGCCGTCAAGCACGTCGCTCTTCATCATGATGAGCTTGGTGACGCCGTTGATCATGATAGCATACTTGAGAGCCACCAGATCAATCCATCCACAACGACGCTCACGGCCGGTCACGGCACCATATTCATGACCGAGATCACGAATGAGCTTGCCGGTCTCGTCAAAAAGCTCGGTAGGGAACGGGCCTGAACCAACGCG
>CAZIPQ010000026.1:0-5539 GCA_964541165.1 uncultured Muribaculum sp. | reverse complement strand
AGCATGGCCACGTGGCGATCACGCGCAGCGGCATATTTCTTGTCAAAGTTGTGGAAAGTATCACCGAGACGCAGACCATTGCGGCTTACCTTGTCAGTATATGTAGGACCGATACCCTTGCCGGTCGTACCGATCTTGGCACCGCCCTTTGCCTTTTCGTTGGCAGCGTCAAGAAGTCGGTGGGTAGGCATGATCAGGTGCATCTTCTTTGACAGCTTGAGCAGTTTTTTCAAAGGCACCCCACTCTTTTCGAGAGCCTCAGCCTCTTCACGGAACAATACCGGATCAAGTACCACGCCGTTGCCGATGATATTGGTGCGACCGTTCTGGAACACTCCTGAGGGAATGGAACGGAGCACATATTTCTTTCCCTCAAACTCAAGAGTGTGACCGGCATTCGGACCGCCTTGGAAACGGGCTACCACGTCATATCGAGGTGTAAGCACGTCGACAACCTTACCTTTACCTTCGTCACCCCACTGGAGTCCGAGCAATACATCAACTTTCATGTCAGTGTAGATTTCTATTTGGTTATTTTACTTTTTTCCATGCGCTTGGTGCGTCGTACGCACGCATTACAAGTGCCGTAGACATACAGGTTGAAGAAGGTGGCGTTAAAAGCCGAGTAGCGGCGCGAATTAATGAACCGCACCAGCTCGGGATCCTTGACCTCCTTGATCTTCCCGCATCCACGACATATCAAATGCAAATGACATGAGTCACCCACCACGCGCTCATAGCTTGCACTTTGCGTGCCGAACTGATGCCGGCGGACAATTCCACAGTCGGTAAACAGCTCCAGCGTATTGTAGAGCGTAGCCCGGCTTACATGAAATCCGTCGGCCTCAATGGCAGCATACAGCGTCTCGATGTCAAAGTGCATGTTCATCACACACACCTTGTCAAGTATTGCAAAACGCTCAGGCGTCTTGCGCAACTTCTTCACGCGCAGATATTCGGTGAAGGCTGCCCGCAACATGGTCAGTGACTTTTCATCCTGCATTGTCATGCAAAATTAAATGTTTTTGACTAAATAATCGACTTTTCCGGTGGAAAATTTGTTATTTTGCAGTACTGTTAACTATTCACACATGGCAAAGCTGAAATTGAGCACCCTGCCGGCGCGCATCAGCGCATGGAGCCAGGCACGCATAGCAAGAATGCGCGCCCAGTGGGAGTATTGCTCCTCGGGTGTGTGGACCGATACACGAAGCAACTGGAAAACCAACACAATCAAGACGATAAATCTTGCAGTAAGGTCATTTATGGATACCGATCTGCAGAATCGCGCATCGGCACTTACCTACAACACACTGCTTGCAATAGTCCCGGCGATGGCGATGCTCTTCGCAATAGGCCGTGGCTTCGGATTCCAGAACCTGCTGACTTCACAGCTGTTCAACTTCCTGCCGGCGCAGAAGAAAGCACTTGAGACAGCAATCGGATTCGTGGACCACTATCTGGCCCAGGCATCACAGGGCATCTTCGTAGGTGTAGGTCTTGTATTCCTCCTGTGGACACTTATATCGCTGATGTCAAATATCGAGCAGACATTCAACCGTATATGGGGTATTACGACCGACCGCTCGATGGTGCGCAAGATCATCGACTATACAGCCATCCTGTTTTTGCTGCCGATACTGATGATCTGCGCAAGCGGACTGTCACTTGTAATGTCCAGCACAATGCTTGACAATCCGATATTCAAGATATTTTCACCGGCCCTTAAGGTGGTGCTTGATCTTGCGCCGTTCATATTGATCTGGGTGGCGTTTACCGGGACATACATGCTGTTTCCCAACACCAAGGTAAACTTCAAGAATGCGTTGATAAGCGGCATCATTGCCGGCACGGGATTCCAAGTGCTGCAATATCTGTTTATGTCGGGCCAGCTGTATGTGTCAAAATACAATGCAATTTACGGCAGCTTCGCATTTCTGCCGCTGCTCCTTCTGTGGCTTCAGCTGACATGGACCATCACCCTTGCCGGAGCGGTGCTGTGTTACTCATCCCAGAATATATTCCAGTTCAGCTTTAATGATGACATCAGCAAGATATCACCTTCATACAAGCGAAAGATCGCACTGGTCATAATCACAGTAATCGTAAAGCGATATGAAGCCCAGCTGCCACCCCTCACCATCACCGGATTTGCGGGAAGGTTCCACATGCCAGTGAGACTTGTAAGCATCATTATCCACGATATGCTTGAAGCAGGACTCGTATTACCCACCTATGTCAGCAATGATAATGAAGAACCGGCTTATATACCGGCCCTCGACATACACATGATTACCTTAGGTTACGTACTGGAGCGCCTCAATGACAGGGGTAGCTCACAATTCATACCTGATTTTCATGAGCATTTCAAGGATGTGGTCGACGAGCTCAACAAGGTGTGGGACGCAATGATCAAAGCATCGTCCGAGACACTACTGATGAATCTGTCAATCAATATAGAAGGGACTCCTCCCCCATCGACTCCAATCACGAGCATTTCTGCTAACCCTAAATAATAACATTATGAAAAAAGTAATTGCAACTACCGCCGCTCCCGGCGCAATCGGCCCTTACAGCCAGGCTATCGACACAGGTGCTTTCGTATTCGCATCAGGTCAAATTCCCATCAATCCTGCTGACGGTTCAATACCTGAAGGTATCAAGGCTCAGACCCAGCAGTCAATCGCCAATGTAATGGCTATCCTCAACGAGGCAGGCCTTACACTCGCAAATGTTGTAAAGACTACAGTATTCCTGGCCGACATGGGTGACTTCGCAGCCATGAATGAAGTTTACGGAAACTCATTTGACGCTCCGTTCCCCGCACGTTCAGCCGTAGCTGTAAAGACTCTTCCCAAGAATGTACTTGTAGAGATTGAAGTGATCGCCGCACGCTGATCAACAGGGCAATGTTTAAATTTTAATGCATAATTCATAATGCATAATGCATTGTGAATTATGCATTTTTTATGTAGCAGCATCAGCGAGCTGCGAGGTAGTCAGCCACTACGAAAGTGCTCCCTCCGATAAATACCGTATCATCAGGGGTAGCATCGGCCATGGCTGCATTGACCGCCGACATGACGTCAGGATAAGCCTCACCCTTAAGCGAGAACTCGGCTGCAAGTTCAGCTACAACATTGGAATCGAGAGCTCGCGGAACAGATGCACGAGTGAAATAGTAACGTGCATCGCGCGGCATCATCTCAAGGATGTGAGTGACATCCTTGTCATTGACAAAACCGATAACCATGTGCTTTCGGCCGGGTGCCGATGCAATCTGCCGGGAAAGATAAGTCCATCCGCCTACATTATGACCTGTGTCGCATACGACAAACGGATGCAGGCCTGTAACCATCCAGCGTCCGGCCAATCCTGTAAGGCCGCATACATCGGCAAATCCACGCCTCACAGCTTCGTCAGGCAATGTCCAGCCGATACGCTTCAGTTCGTCAACCGCAGTAAGCACCGTAGCCGTATTATAGACCTGACAATCGCCGGTAAGCTGCCCTTGCAGATCTCCGTATACGGTGCCGGTATATAACATTCGGTCGCCGTCATGAACAGCGGAGTCAAAATGGCGCTCATCGTCAGCATAGCGTATATCTGATCCACAGCTCCGGGCCTTTTCAGTAAACACATCGCGCACGGCACCTTCCGATTCTCCGATGACCACCGGCACCCCCGGTTTTATGATACCTGCTTTTTCGGAAGCAATAGCCTCAGGGGTGGTACCGAGAAACTGTGTGTGATCAAGAGAAATATTGGTAATTACCGACAGTTCGGGAGTAATGATATTGGTACTGTCAAGTCGGCCACCAAGGCCTACTTCAATAACAGCGGCGTCAACGCCAACGCGGGCAAAATATTCAAACGCCATTACCATCGTAAGCTCAAAGAACGAAGGGTGGAAATCCACATGCATGTTCTTGAAACGGCTGACGAAATCAATGACATCATTTTCCGGAATCATTAAGCCGCCGACACGGATGCGCTCACGAAAATCAACCAGATGCGGTGACGTATAAAGGCCCGTGCGATATCCCGCTTCTCCGAGTATCGCAGCCAATGTGTGAGATGTGGAGCCTTTACCGTTGGTACCGCCAACGTGTATTGACCGGAAACGCCTGTGGGGGTCGCCAAAAGCCGCGGCGAGTGCGATAGAGGTGTCAAGACCGGGCTTATAGGCTGCGGCTCCCACACGCTGGAACATGGGGAGCTGGGTATATAAAAAGTCGAGAGCTTCCGCGTAAGTCATATCAATAAAGTATCAGACCAGCCACTCCGGCCAGACAGATTATGAAGATAGGATGAATTTTCGTAAAATATACGGCACAGAATGAGGCTACGCATATTGCGATGCTTATGGTGTAGTCAGGAAAATTCTGCTTGTTCATGAGAAGAAGAGCAGCCGATGCGATGAGGCCTATCACCACGGGGCGCAGGCCGGCAAATATACCCTTAATGACCACCGAATCCTTATGGCGCCGTATGAAGTGGCTGGCATAAAGCACCAGCAGGAACGACGGAAGCATCACGGTAAGCGTGGTTACGATGGAACCCCACACACTTCCGCTGACCACATACCCGATATATGTGGCACTGTTGATACCGATCGGGCCCGGAGTCATCTGGCTTATAGCCACGATATCGGTAAACATCTGCTCGGTAATCCATCCGGGAGTAACCACTTCACGCTCAATAAGGGCAAGCATGGCGTAACCGCCACCGAAACCAAAGAGTCCTATCTTAAGATAAGCCCATATAAGTTTAAGATATACAGCCATTACTTTTCACCGGCCTCCTCACCTGAATTCTTTTTAAGGGTATCCTGCTGACGACGTAACCACAGCCAGCCGCAAACTCCTCCGAGCAAAATGAATATAATAGGATTCCATCCAAAATAGATCAGAGCAGCCACAATGACGGGGATCCACACGGTGGACCAGCTGATTTTGGCGGCACGGGCTGACGTGATGACCGGAGCGATGATAAGAGCAACGACACATGGACGAATGCCCATGAATATCTTAGACACGACAGGATTGTTTTTTATGATATCGGGAGTCAGGAATATGGCTATGGCAAGAATAATGAGAAATGAGGGAAGTATAGTGCCCAGCGCCGCCACGGCACTACCTTTGAAGCCACGCAGACGATCACCAATCGACACTGAGATATTAACAGCAAGAATACCGGGTAATGACTGGGAAATAGCCAGAAGATCAAGAAACTCCTCACGGGTGATCCAATGGTGCTTGTCAACAATCTCACGTTCAATTATAGAGATCATGGCCCATCCACCGCCAAATGTAAACGCTCCGATCTTCAGGAACGTCCAAAACAGACTAAAGTAGATCTTATCCATAGTAGAAAGCATTTTGCACCGCAAAGTTAACTATTATTTGTCAATAAACAGTCAGGCGGCTGCATCCGAAGATACAGCCGCCTGATTATGATAATAGGATATGCTTAATGATCAATGCACTTCTTCGTGCTCAACGTCAACGATATCAGCGTCAAAGACAGTGTCGATGTC